>DYNH01000067.1 GCA_020721175.1 Trichlorobacter lovleyi
TGTTTTGTCAATTAACTGTTTAAGGCGAATGGCATCAAATAATAGTTCCTCCCCCCTTCAAGGGGGAGGTTAGGAGGGGGATGGGTTTTTCTTGGCAATACGCTGTAATCATTGAATCTACCCCATCCCCACCCCAGCCCTCCCGCTTTCCGGGGAGGGAGTAATTGGAACTGTTAATTCTTGCCGTTAGCCTAATACCACATCAACTTCCGGTTTGGTTTCATCTTCTGTCTTTTTCTTGCCGAATAACAATGCAACCCAGACACTTACCTCATACATCAGATAAAGCGGGATCATGATCACAAACATCGTCACCAGATCAGAATGGAAAGCAGCCACTATTGAACTCGCAAGCAGTGCGTATTTTCGCTTGGTAGCCAAAAAACTGTAGGAAACCAGGCCAAAGCGCGAAAGCAACAGGGTTATTACCGGCAGTTCGGCAATCAGTCCAAACAAAAGAATCAGGCGCAGACAGAAATCCACATATGAAGAAAGTGAAAGCCAGCTTCTCAACCCCTCTGTCTCATAAGAGAGTGAAAAATTGATAATAAAGGGCCAGATAGTGGTAAGAAAAAACATGGCGCCCACACAGAACGCAACTGTTGCTGTTGTTACAAAAGGCACTACCATTCTGCGTTCCTTTTGTGTCAGCCCCGGGGCGATGAATGCCCATACCTGATAAAACACGATCGGCAAAACCAGCACAAAACCGGCAATGGCAGATATTTTGCACTGAATAAAAAACGGCTCAAGTGGAGCTGTATAGTTAAGCGCATGCTGTTTTCTGGGTTTGTTCAACTCCTGCTCAAGATTGGTCCGATTGTAAATGGCAGGAAAGCGCTCCTTCAGGTAACGATAACCTTTCAACTTGGCCGCATCAAGATACGTGGCGCCAGTCAGGGGCTTCTCCATAAAAACCAGAATCTCATCAGCAAGGTTCCATGCAAATCCCATCCCAACCACTACTGCAATAACGATTATAATCAGCCTCTTACGCAATTCAACCAGATGCTCTATAAATGGTTGTACTTTTGTTGACATTTATTGACCCCGGATTTTGATTATCTCTTGACCAGTTGCTTTGGTCGTTTTCCCCTTACAGGAATCTTTGGGTACTCTTCAACCGGATTTCTCCTTAACGGCAGATCATGTCTGGCCGGCAGATGATTAATCAGCTCAAACTCAATCCTGCGCGCCTGTGGATTGACAGTCAGCACCCTCACCCCTGCTGCATCACCGATACGTAATACCTTTCCGCTGCGGCGTCCTGCCAGTGCATGATTCTTTTCATCAAAGCTGTAATGATCGTCTGCCAGGCTGGATATATGAACCAGTCCTTCAACAAAAACCTCGGTCAGCTCTACAAAAAAACCAAACCCAGTCACACCGGAGATGAAACCTTCAAACTCCTGCCCTATCCTGCCCTGCATAAATTGGAGCTTTTTCAGTTCAACAATATCCCGCTCCGCCTCCATGGCCACCCGCTCCCGCTTGCTGGTATGTTCGGCAGCCTCGGAGAGTGTGTCGCTGATCCTTTGAAGTTCCTGCTGACCTTTTTTATCAGGACGGTCTGCCCTACGGGATATGGCAAGTTTCAGCAGACGATGCACGATCAAATCCGGATACCGCCTGATTGGTGATGTAAAATGGGTGTAGCATTCAGAAGCCAGACCAAAGTGCTTCAGGTTTTCAGACGCATAACGGGCCTGCTTCATGCAGCGCAGCAGCCCGTAATTCACCAGGCGCTCTTCAGGCCTCCCCTCTGCTGCGTCAATCAACCCCTGCAAGGCCAAGGGTTTAACCTTTTCTCCCTGCATTTCAAATGTAAAGCCAAAAGGCATGACAAAATCATGGAACGCCGCCAGTCTGGCCGCATCAGGAGGCTCATGGACACGGTAGAGGAAAGGTATCTCCTGTGCAGTGGCAAAACGGGCAACCGCCTCGTTGGCGGCAAGCATGAACTCTTCTATTAACTGGTGAGCCAGGTTCCGTTCGCTTTTGATAATAGCCTCAGTCTGACCGGTCAGACTGAGGACAATCTCCGGTTCAGGCAGGTCAAAATCAATACTGCCACGTTTTTTACGCACAGCTTGCAGAATCAGGGCCAATTCCTTCATCTGCAAAAGCATCTGTGCAAGATAACGTTCAGTATCACGGAAGTTCTCTTCGCCATCAACAATAACCTTTTTTACCTCTGTGTAGGTCAGACGTGCATCGCTTTTTATCACACTTGGGTAAAAATCTGATTCAAGCATCTTACCATTCCGGTCAAAGAGCATCTCGGCGGTAAAAGTCAGTCTATCAAGATGCGGATTAAGGGAACAGATGCCGTTTGACAGACGTTCAGGCAGCATCGGGATACATCTGTCAGGAAAATATACTGAAGTACCCCTTAGATATGCCTCCTGATCAAGAGAACTGCCAGGCCGAACATAATGGGACACATCGGCGATTGACACCCAGAGGCGATAGTTGCCCTGCTCTGGCCGTATTGAAACCGCATCATCAAAATCTTTGGCTGTTTCACCATCTATGGTGACTGTGGGCATCTTGCGCAGGTCAACCCTGTCTTTCATATCTTCCCTTGAAACCTTTGCAGGAGTTGCCTCTGCCTCTGCCAATGCAGCCGGTTTAAAGAGATGAGGCAGATCAAATTTCCGAATTACGGTCTGCACCTCAACATCCGGATCATCCGGCCAGCCCAGTATCTCTATAACCTTACCCTCCGGCGCACTTTTAGCGGTCGGCCAGGCGGTTACTTCGATAACAACCTGCTGTCCATCCACAGCGCCATTTATTGACCTTGCCGGTATATTAAAAACCGTTCCAATCCGCAGGTCCTCTGGTGTAAACAACGCCCCGCGCCTGCTGCTTTGAAGGCGGCCAACTATCCGCTGATTGACCCTTTCCAGTATGGACAGAACCCGTCCTTCAGACTTTCCCTTTTTAAAAAGGCTGTTCTCAATCCTTACGGAAACCGTATCGCCATTCAGGGCATTATTAATCCCCCTGGCAGGTATAAAGATATCATCAACGTTGTTTTCGGTTTTGACAAAACCAAAACCTTCACGATGGACAGAGATAACACCCCTGACTGTTGAACTGTCTTTGGTGGCCGAGCTGTTCTTGCGGTTCTTACGGTCTTTTATATTAACTTTTCTGATCTTGGGCGACATTAAGTCCTCATATACACGGCGCAGCGCGCCGTAACTGCATTCCCACGCAGCGCGTGGGAATTAGGGTAACAAAAATATTCGTATAATGTAGGCCGGATGAAGCAAAGCGCATCCGGAAAAATTACCATGTCAAAGCGCCGGTTCCGCTGCGCTTGAACCGGCCTACTAATACTACTAATACTACACGAAATAAATAACGTTACACGGGAGCCTCTTTCAAAAAGATTGTCATGCCGGAAATGTTTTATCCGGCATCCATGCTTTTCAAGCAGTTAGAACCTGGATTCCGGCCTGAACCCTGCCGGAATGACAAATTTTCAGACTTTTGCAAGAGGCTCACGGTACTAACCGTTTAACAACTTTACTGTCGCTCTTCCGTCACCATAATACTCAATAATATTCAAACAGCCATAGTTCTGTTCAATATTGAACATCCTGGCCAGGGGCGCGCCGATTGCGTTAAGCAGGATGATACGGTTGACACCGCCATGGCCAACCAGCAGGATATCCTGCCCCCTGTGCCGTTCAATTATTTCATGTACAACCGGCATCATCCGCTTTTCAACATCCAGCAGGTTTTCACCTTCAGTAACCCTGTAGTTAACCAGATCACCCAACCTGGCTTGCCATTCTTCAGGCCAGCGGCTCTGTATCTCCTGCCAGGTAAGCCCCTCCCAGATGCCGATATTCAACTCTCTTAATTCAGAACGATAAACCGGCTCAATCCGGAACTGTTCGCAGATTATCCCGGCGCCAATCCTGCAGCGGGTCAGATCACTTGAATAGCAGGCAGAAATATGGCTGTCCGCAAGTCTGTCCTTTAACTGGTGGTACTGTTCAACCCCCAGATCGGTCAAGGCAACATCTGCGTGTCCATTGTATCGGCGCTCTTCGTGTCCTTCCACCTGGCCATGCCTGATCAGATAGAGACGGGTAGTACTGTTCATAAAAACCTCACAAGTAATGTTGTAGTGGCAATAATCCCTAAAAGTGCCAGCAGCTCGGCAATTTCAGTGCCAAAACCGATAATGTCACCATTAATCCCACCCAGGCGGCGGGTAAAATATATCCTTGAAGCAATCCCCCAGCAGGTTGTCAGGCAGAGTGCACTGATTCCGGCAAAGCTGCCAAACAGCCATACCAGGGGAACCACACAGACTGCTGCAATGTAGACTCCTTTTGCATCTATGTTACCCAGAAAAGAGGCAGCCAGCCCATCGCTTTGCATGGCTTCAGCCTTGTGCATAATAACCAACTGTGTAAAACGTCCCAATAATGGAAACAGCAGCAGGGCAGCCTTTTTTGTAAAGACCGGAACTGCAAGCAAGGCAAGATATTTTAACATCAGAACAATTACCAGGCCGGTAACACCAACGGCCCCCACACGGGAATCTTTCATTACCGTCAGAAAACGTTCCTTCCCCCCCCTTGCAGCAAGACCGTCAAATACATCAGCAAGTCCGTCCAGATGCAATGCTCCGGTAATAATTGCCAGCAGGGCAATCAGCAGGGCATCGCCAAGCTGACGTGGAAAGATCATGGCAAATACCATGTCAGCAATCAGCAGCAGAACTCCTATTGTCAGGCCGGCCAGTGGAAACCAGGCAGTAGCCCGCCCCAAATCATCTGCTTCGTACTTTACAGGTGAGGGCACAGGCAGAATAGTAAGAAACTGGAGGGCTATCAGAAAGCGGCGCATGGTTACGCAGTGTGCGTCAAGCAGTCAGTTGCGTCAAGTATGAAACAGTGTAAGACCAAGAAGTTTTATACCATCCCCAAAAAGTGTAAGGGCAAAAAAACATAACAGCACACCCAATAACCGCATGACATAACAGTAAAGTTTCCCGGAGAGAAAGGACCTGGAACTGCCTACTGCCAGTGCCAGAAGGATTTTGGCACCTGTAAGAGTGATGTAAAAACCGCCAATAAACGCAACCAGAGCACCGGTTCCCAGATGCATGGCCCTGCTGATTGTCGGCCCGCCCACACTAATCCAGAAAAGGTATGGATGCGGGTTAAGCAGGTTTGCTGTAATACCTTTTAAAAGAGAACGTGACGGCCTGGCCTGGATTGAAATCTCAACCGCCTTTGTCCTGATCCCCTGATAACCGGTAATCAGGATAAAGATGCCTCCGGCAATTGATATAGCCCCCAACATCCAGTGATACGCGGATATCTTTGAAATTATAAATAGTGTCAGAAAGATAATCGGCAAGTCACTGAAAAGGGGCGCAAGAGCAACCTTTATTCCAGACCTCACGCCATACTGAACGGTTTCAGATATAACCAGGGCCAGCAGAGGACCCGGGGAAAAACCGGCTGAAAACCCCAGAAGCGCACCTATTATCAGAAACTGTATCATTGTTTAAATAGTATTCCACGCCCTTAGAGACGATTTTAGATAGAGTAACAACAAGACAAAAACCAAGCACAGCTTTAAAGTCTTTTGACCTTAGGCTAACGGCAAAAATTAAGTATTCCAACCCCCCCTCCCCTTCAAGGGTAGGGCAGGGGTGGGGATGGGGTAGATTCAGCGATTTCAAACTGTTACGAATGAAAACCCCATCCCCCTCCTAGCCTACCCCTTGAAGGGGGAGGAACTATTATTTGATGCCGTTCGCCTTACTTGACCCCGGACCCTGGACCCTGATCTTCCCAGTCAACCCAGTCTATCTGGTGTTGCTGTACATATTTATCAACTGCCTGACCAATGGTGGGGAAAAATTTTTCCTGTCCCATGTTACAGAACAGGCCGTATTTTTTGAGACGATCCTTGACCGGCCCTTTCATCTGGGCAAAACAGAGAATTATTTTATTTGCCATCAGTTCACTATCCAGCTCAGCAAGGACATCGGCTGCTGTAATATCCACATCTGTCACCGGCTCTGCTGCAACAACAATCCATACTACATGATAAGGAGCTTTAGAGACCGCCTGCAACACCCGTTCGCGAAATATTTCTGCATTGGCAAAAAAAAGTGGCGCATCCCATCTGAACAGCACAAGACCGGGGATTCTTCTTGCTTCCGGATGGCGAATGATATCATGGTATCCCTTCAAGCCGTCAACCCTCCCCAGGATTGCCGAGTATGGGCGCCAGGCCCGCCAGATAAAGCCAACCAGCGCCAGACCAACAGAGATAAATATCCCCTCAACAACCCCCAGAACAGCCACTCCTGCAAAACAGACCATTGAGAGAAAAAACTCGTCCCGCCTCAGATTATACAACCGCTTGACAGCGCTAATCTCTATAATCGAGCTGCATACCGATATAACAACTGCACCCAGAGCGGCAATCGGAAGGGCATAAAGCAGACGGGGGGCATATAGCAAAAGCAGAATCATACAGGCAGCTCCTACCAGTCCTGTAACCTGACTCTTTGAACCGGCTGATTCGGCAACAGGGGTACGTGAAGAGCTGCTGCTTACAGGAAAGCCCTGAAACAGACCTGTTGCAACATTGGCAATTCCAAGCGCCACCAGTTCCTGGTTTGCATCTACATAATACTTTCCCCGTAAGGCGTAAATTCTTGAAAGAACACTCATATCAGAAATTGATACCAATGCTATGGCTGCTGCCCCGGAACACAGGGTCAGAAATTCATCCATTGACAACGAAGCCATCCTGAATCCAGGCAATCCCTGTGGAAGGTTCCCCACCACAGACACACCTGCTGTTGTATCAAGTTTCAACAATATAACTGCTATTGTGCCCCCTACAACAGCAAAGAGAACACCAGGTAACCTGGGAAACCATTTTCTGGTTGCAAGTATGATTGCAAGACAGCAGAAACCGATCAGGCAGGCTGCACTGTTGACCTTTCCGGAAGCAATGCCCTGATACAGCCCTTTTGCCGCCTTGAACAGACTGCTTCCATCCACTGAAAAACCCAGCAGTTTTGGTAACTGACTGAACAAAAGGGTCAGGGCAATGCCGTTCATGTAACCGTAACGGATTGGCTTGGAAAGCAGGTCTGTGACAAATCCGAATTTTAAAACACCGGCAAGAATCGCTATTATTCCGGTCAATACCGCCAGGATTCCGGCAAGTTCAGCGGCCCTGTCCGAATTCCCTGCCGCCAGGGGCAGAATACTTGCTGCTATCAGCGCGCTTAAAGCCGAATCAGGTCCAAGCACCAGTATCCGGCTGGGACCAAAAACAGCATACACAATCAAAGGCAAAATGGTTGCGTACAGACCGTAAATGGCTGTCAAGCCGGAGGCCTCGGCATAGCCCATTCCTACCGGAGCAAGCAGTGTAGCCAGGACAAGTCCTGCCATCAAATCCTGATAAAACATGGAGAGTTTGTAATGCCTGAATACGGACAGACATGGGAGCCACAGCCGATGTCCACTGCTGCGACTATGGCGGAAGCTGGATGATGACTGAGATTCAGCAGGCATATCAGATTTAACCAGATCTATTTGCTCAGACATACATCCAACTCCGTCTAATCACCTGCTGATGTAAGTTATTTATGCTGCAACCTGATTAAACCTTTATAGACACTTCCACTTCACCGACTGAAAAACCATATCCCCAATAAAGGCATTCGGTGATGACAATCTTTTTGAAAGCGCCTAAACTATACGTTAATAGTATTGCAGAATTCAACCGTTGTCTGGCAGGCCAGCCGTTACTGATAATTTGTAATTATTTGACACAATATAGGGAGCGCATGCATCTTGCCTGGGTTTCAAGCGATTTTATGCTCGAAAAGTTCTTCAGCTTTAAAAGCCCTGCAAGCGACAAACCCGCTTGCAGGGCGGGCAGGATGCCCACCCTCCTGAGTAAGCTGAATAAAAGTCACATTTTATTTTTAATAAGTTTAGCGGATCAAACACAAGGAGAAAAAATGGACGCAATTGAATGCATTATGACCAGAAGCAGTGTGCGCAAATTCAAACCGGACACAGTGCCACCAGAAGAGATTCGGGAAATAGTCAGAGCTGCCCAGTGGAGCCCATCATACAAGAACTGCCAGCCATGGCAGGTGCTGGCTGTTTCCGGTAACAGGAAAAACGAGCTTACAGCAATGCTTCTAAAGCTTCTTGAGGAAAAAGCCCCGACTACGCCTGACCTGCCAACTCCGCATGAATGGCCAGAACCCCAGAAAACACGCATCAGGGATCATATGGAAAAACGTTCTGCACTTGCCGGTTTTGACCTGAACGCACCAGAATCTGTCATCCGTTCCCAAAAGGCCAACTTCAGATTCTATGGCGCTCCATGCGGCCTTTTCATCACGCATGACTCATCACTGGGGCCATGGTCTGTACTTGATGCCGGTATGTTTATTCAGAGCCTGATGCTGGCGGCATATACCCGTGGCCTGGCAACCGTACCTCAGGCATTTCTCACTGACTACTCAAGGCAGATAAAGACATTCCTTGGCGTTCCTGAAACAAACCGTTTACTGCTGGGTATATCTCTTGGCTTTGCCGCTGATCCACCAGAATCCATGCCACCACGGTCTGAACGAGTCCCCCTTGAAGAGGTGCTGAAGTTCATTGATTAGGCAACTGTAACAGCATGAAAATGCGTTAAAAATTCAATATGTGCTTAAATATGTGACCTTTATTCCATTCACCTTCATGGGGGAAGGTCAGGATTGGGGCGGGGTTTACAGGCGACGTTAGGCTAACGGCAAGAATTAACAGTTCCAATTACTCCCTCCCCGGAAAGCGGGAGGGCTGGGGTGGGGATGGGGTAGATTCAATGATTACAGCGTATTGCCAAGAAAACCCCATCCCCCTCCTAACCTCCCACTTGAAGGGGGAGGAACTATTATTTGATGCCCTTCGCCTTACCAAACAATTCCGTTCATGGCTCAACAAGCTCACCATGAACGGAAAATTAGTTGGTTGTGAGGGATTTTACATTTGCCCTGCGCTGTGCGCTTGTAAAGCAAATGCCAGATTAAACTTCCTTATAAATCATCTATTCCCAGTCAAGCAGACGCTTTTCATCATTCATGGCAACAATATCCGTAATATCCTGGCCAACCTCCAGGCAGCCCCGGTAGCGGCCTTCTTCATCCCTTACTGCAAAATATCTGATTGAAATATACTTGCCGCGCATCTTGATGCGAAAATCCGCCGTATCACGGTTGCCGTTCCTAAACTCGCTGATGATCTTCTCCACAATATGTACGCTTTCAGGCGGATGGCAGTTTTTGACATCTCGCCCCACAATGGCGGGAGAACGGGGAAAAAAGCGATCTTTTGAGCGGTTAAAGAACCTGACCTGATCATTTTCATCAACAAAGGTTATATCAACAGGGAGGTGGTTAAAGGCCAGCAGAACCTGTTCATAGCTCATTTTACCTGTTTCAGACACAAAACCTGTGGCTGCCGGTGAAGAACTAACGGCTGCCTCCAGGCGGACAGCACCTTCCATTTTTAGCGGAGGCTCTATAAACGGAAACGCATACTCAAAACTCTGCTGGTACATTGCATCCCATGCCTCTGCAGACAGGGTTTCCGTTGCAACCGGAAAGATAATCAGGTCTTCCTTCTGGATCATGCCATACACCAGGAAGAAATACTGACCCAGCGACTCCATAAATTCATGCCAACCGTCATCAACGTTTTCAAGAATAGCGATAATCATCTTTAAAGTACGGTGGATATCATCATGCAGTGACCACATTACTGTCAGAGGAAGATAGTTTTCCCAACTTTTTTCAAGGTACGGAAACAGAATGTTTTCCTTTTTCAGATAATGGGGTTCAAACTCCCTTAATTCTGTAAACTTGGGCAGTAGTTCAGACTTCATATCCGCAAAGGAAGCCTCCTCCCTGCCGTGGTAGGAGATCAGAACAGACTTGATCTGTTCCAGCTTCTTTTTCAGCGCCTCATTCTCACGCAGCAGACATCCCAAAAAGGAATCAGGAGCAGGCTTCTGCCAGTGGTATTTTTCAAGGCTCTTGAAAAAAACGCTGATCACCTTTTCAATATCCTTCTTGATCACCTGCGGGGTAATCCCCATTCGTAACTGTTTATCCTCCAGGGACAGCATATCGTGAGGCGTCATGGTATCAATGGCATCCCGATAGGTTGACAAAAGCTCTCCCACATCTTTACCGTTCATAATACCTTTAGAAAAGTCCAGCAACTGCTCTACCCTTTTCTCCCTGTTGTTAATAAACTCTGACATGCCAATAACTCCTTTCCTGATAATTATCTATTAAGATACGATCTTCCACTGACAGTGTTC
The DNA here is from genome assembly GCA_020721175.1 of Trichlorobacter lovleyi. Taxonomy (GTDB): domain Bacteria; phylum Desulfobacterota; class Desulfuromonadia; order Geobacterales; family Pseudopelobacteraceae; genus Trichlorobacter; species Trichlorobacter lovleyi_A. Next base: position 10,396 of record DYNH01000067.1, read on the forward strand.
CTTCTTCTTTATATAGCCATCATACCCACCACCGGGATAAAAAGATATGACCTGTGTCAAATTTGATAACAAATGTCATTAGCATATTATCGGGATCGGGCTGCGGACTTTATTGGTTCGACTGCATCAACCCGGCCTTCCGTCTGTAAGGTCTCGTTCCCACGCGCTGCGTGGGAATGCAGTTACGGCGCGCTGCGCCGCGTATATGAGGCATTAGTGCTTCGCCTTTGCTGCCACTAAATCAAAGGCGGGCAAAGCAGATGAAACATGCTTTGCCCCTGCATAAAACGGCATTAAGATGCCGTTCGCAGTATATAAAACTTTGTAACTACCTAATTTATGCAATTAAACACTAGACTCACCGGCTTTCAGGATTCCTCACTTAGGTGCTCTCCCTCTCTCGAGGTTTCCGTAACTACAGTTTATCTTGTCTTGTAACTGCCTGCTCGAAGCTGCCTGATGGTACGACCAAATCGCCTGTACATGCGCGCGGATAGTTCACACATCAAGGCATCCTGACCTCCGTTCCAATCCTCTGCCGCATCTCCACTAAGGGAGGCTGATGAGCCACAAGGCGGATTGTCAAGCCCTTCATTCAAGCGATTCAAAGAGCAAGATAAAAACTGGAGGGCGGGCTTCCAGCCTGCCCATCCCGCGACAGCGGGATATTGTGCGCTTTGCGCATACGCAGGCAAGATGCCCGCGCTCCCCAGTTGACCTGAATAGTTACGAAATATATTACTCTGGAAATAGTTCCAGTTGTATTACATCCGGCTCGTGCTTATCGCATTCAGTTTGTAATGCTGAACTGAGCATATCTTCTGCTTCATAGCCATCTTCAGTATTTGCATATACCAGTGCTTCCACAAAACTGCGGAGCGCGTATTCTTCCTGCATGGTTGCTGTTACAATTTTTCTGAAGAACTCCCTCCAATAAATCTTTGTGTAAATTTTTTCTGTCTCAATAATTTCGTGTCGTTCACAAAACCTGAAAGATATTGCAACGGTGTCGTGGCATTCCTGCATAATTCTGTGGTCAAACGGTTCGTCGTATAAATTGTTGTCATCCCATAGTTTTACCAAGTTTGTCAGTCTTTGGTTGTCGCGGTGTTCTTCTATGGTATCTGCAGCGATAGAAAGCATATCCATCAGACAGTCGTTATACCAGTCATGCTGCCACTCTTTCAGGGGTTCGTTGTTATCTCCTTCAAAGCAGGTTCCAATTATCATGGTGTCTCACCCTATCGGCCAGCCGCCGTGGTTTTCTATGATCTCATCAACTTCGGTCATAATCCGTATTGTTTCTGATAGGGCAGATACCACCTGTTGATAATGGGAAATATCGTCAAAAGTAAGATGTCTGCCTTTTCTGTCTTTCAGCCACTTCTCGCAGACCTGATAGCCGCCTACCTGAAATTCCCATACATCTTGCGGTACGCCGTCAAAGTATTGGGTGGTGTTAATCCATACCCGGCCTTTTGTTGTAGCTCCATCGCCCGTAGAAGAAACAGGATGGGGGTAGGGTTCCTGATAGCGCACCTTCTCCACTGTGTTGTCGCCTGCTATGGGATAGCCGGTTATGCGTTGGCCTCTGGAATCCATCAGGTGCAGGCCGGTCAGTGCTTCCCCTTTTTTGCAGAGCTGCCTGAACAGTTCAATGTTTGATGTCAATGGCAGGCGGGGGAAGTCTATCTTGAGAAATTCGCAGTATCGGCTGCGGTAGGTTGGGGAGTGGAATACCGCATACATGTAGTTGAAGATGTCTTCCGGGCCAAAGGTGGTGATCAAATCCCCCTTGCCGTCGGGGATGTAGGTAAGTTTCAGCTTTGCTGTGATGCCGGCAAGAAACGACGGGGTAAAGTTAGCTGTTTTGGTCTCTATTTCGGTTTCGGGATAACGGTATAGAGGGAAAGAATATGATC
>DYNH01000068.1 GCA_020721175.1 Trichlorobacter lovleyi
TCCCCTTGAAGGGGAGGGAGTAATTGGAACTGTTAATTCTTGCCGTTAGCCTTACTGGTGTCTTTCTTCCGCACTGCCTTTAATTTACTGAAATATCATCTGATAACTAGAGGTTACCTGTTTCTACAAAACTTACGTAGCTACCGTCTCCTATAATTATATGATCCAGCACCTTGATTCCCAGAATTTCCCCTGCCTCACAGAGACGGCGTGTAATTTCCCGATCTTCCCTGCTGGGTGTTGGATCTCCAGTGGGGTGGTTATGGATAAAGATTACAGCCGCAGCGGATTCCCTGACCGCCGGTGCAAAAACCTCTCTGGGATGAACAATACTCTGATTAAGTGACCCTTCTGATATCAGCACCTTGCGTATAATACGATTTTTCCCGTCCAGCAATAGCACAAGAAACTGTTCCTTGCGGGCATCACGCATCTCATGGTGAAAAAACTCAAACACCTGGGCTGGTGTTGTAAACCTCTCAAGCATCTCCATTCGACGTGCCTCAAAACGGCTTCCCAACATAAAGGCAGCCTTTACCGAAGCAGACTTGGCCAGTCCCAGTCCTTTAATTTGCTGAAGTTCATTCAGTTCAGCCCTGGCTAGTTCCCTCAAATTGCCATTAAAAAGCTCCAGAAGCTGCCTTCCCAAATCTATGGCACTTTTACCTGCCGCTGAGTCACCGGTACGCAGAACCAGTGCCAGCAGCTCTGAATCAGAAAGGGCAGTTGCTCCCCGTTTTAAAAGCTTTTCACGCGGCCTTTCATCTTCCGGCCAGGCACTGATAGGAATCCCGCTCATAAAAGAATACCATCTAATGACAAAAGCATTATAACTACTCCCAAAGCCACCCTGTACCAGACAAACGGCCAGATAGTACGACTTTGCACAAACCTCAGCAGAAAAGCAACGCTAATATATCCTGTAACAGCAGAGACCAGTATCCCTGCCAGCATCGGCATGGCCATTCCTGGCTCTATGCCGTGCCCGGCCAGTTGTATCCCCTTAAGCAGTGCCGCACCAAAAACAATCGGCAGGGACAGCAGAAAGGAAAAACGGGCCGCATCTGTGCGTGCAAGTCCCACCAGTAATGCAGCAGTTATTGTTATGCCGGAACGGGAAACACCAGGCACAAGCGCCAGACACTGAAAGCAGCCGACAAGCAGTGCATGGCCTAGTGAAATTGTTGCAATATCAACGCTTTTCTTTCCATAATGTTCTGCAAATCCAAGCACCAGCCCAAAAAAAATCAGCATAAATGATATCATCAGAGGACTACTGCGAAAAATCATCTCAATCGGCTTTTCCAGGGTCTTTCCTGCAAGAGCCGCAGGCACTGAGGCCAAAACAATCATCCAGGGCAGACGTAAACGGCCAGTGGCGTTGTCCTGAAAAAAGCCACCCATGCAATCCTTGAGCATAGCCATTACATCTCTGCGAAAGTAGTAGAAAATAGCAATAAAGGTTCCCAGATGCAAGGCCACGTCAAAGGTCAGTCCAGATTCAGGCCAACCCAAAACACGAGGAATCAGTATCAAGTGTCCGGAACTGCTGATCGGCAAGACTTCAGTAGCTCCCTGAATAATCCCCAGCAGAACAGCATGAGTCAGTTCCATGTCTGTTCAAGTTCCTTTTTTACTGTTCCTGTGCTGATATGCAGGCCATCATGCCGCCCCTGATTAAATGCCGATGTAATTATAGAGGATTTACGGGTTTGCCGTGTACGCAGTTCGCTGAAATTTTGTTCCATATACTGTTCTACGAGCGCATTTTTTACCGGCACAAGGGCCAGACTTGTTGTGGGAGTTTTAGCCTTTTGGGCTGACATGCTGTGTTTCACACCCTGAATGCCACCCAGAAGGTAGGAATTGCGGATCCGTGAACGATCCGAAGGTCTGGTGATCTTGCCTTTTGAAGTTTCAAGAAAACGCAGATATAAAGAAGCCAGTCTGCGAAGTTCTTTCATAAGATATTGAAACGTGCAGACTGCAACAGCCGGATCTTCACCTACACCTATAAAACGTAGACGACTGCCTGATTCAGATGTTGTAATGACCGGAGAGCAGTCAAATGCATTAGTCACAATAGAAAAAAGAAACAATATCCATTTGGGAACTACCTTGGCCACAATCAGTTCAACCTCGCCTGCACCTTCCTCCTTTACCTCCAGCTCAGACATGGCCAGATTGTGTTGCGCCAGCAGACGCTGTGCATGGGCAGCAGCCAGCGCAGCCTCATGCTCGTTACTGCTGTTTGAAAGCGCCAGCAGTTTACGTACCCGTTCAATTATTTTTTCACGGTTCATTCTTTTGCTTGTTCCTTTTCCAGGTTTTCACCGGTTAAAACAGATTCCTTTGCCAGTTCTTCCAGACCTGGATCTTTACGACGAAAGCGAATGACCAGCCAGTAACAGATAAAATAGCAGATTACGGCAGCAATAAAACCGATAATTGAACTGCCTATGAACAGGGCAGTGGCATAATCCTTAAGGTGGTGCCAATCAAGAGTTTCAAAACTGACAGCCCTGGGCTTCTGTCCCAGAATAAATTCACCCAAACGATAGCTTGCCATAAGCACCGGCAGTACAGTAAAAGGTGTATTCAGCCAAGAGCCTGTAATTGTGGTAAGTTGATTTAGCCTGAAGATAAAGGCAGCAGCTATGGCTAACGGAGTATGAATACCAAACAGGGGGGTAATTCCAATAAATACCCCCACAGCAAAACCAGCGGCAATATTGCCGGGGTGACCGTCAAGAGAGAGTATTGCCAGCATTTTCTGTTTAAGTTGTGTCTTTGTCATGGTGTGATGTACTCTAAAGAGGGCTGTACTGTTTTGTCAACGCCAAAACCGTTGCAGCAGATTTGTAATAATGGTAATTCAGTTTGAGAATAACACAACATTAACCTTGTCATACAGGAGCAAACCATGCCCTACCGTGAACTGACCCACTATGCTGTATCTGTTGTCGGTGCAGATCGTCCAGGGATTGTAGCCGGTGTTACTGGCGCACTTTATCGTCTTGGATGCAACATTGCAGATTCCAGTTGTGCTATGCTGGCAGGGGAATTTGCCATGATTATGATCGTCTCTCACCGCAAACCGTTTAACAAGGCGTTGCTTATGGAAGAGCTTAAACCTGCCTGTGAAAATTTGAATTTAACCCTTTCCGTTCGACATCTTACCTATCGTGAGGAAAAACGGCAAGATGATGCTGGAGAAATCTGTCAGATAACAGTTTACGGTGCAGATCAACCAGGCATAGTCTATAAAGTTACCGAAAATCTTGCTGTCCGGCAGATAAATATCATGGATTTGCAAACCAGGCTTGCAGGTACTGAAGATAATCCGGTGTATGTGATGCAGCTTGAGGTGGTCCTGCCAGATGGAATCTCTTCGGATGATGTAGTAAATCTCTTAAAAGGTCTTAAGGATGAATTAAAGGTAGAGATTGGTGTCAGGATTGTAACACCGGTGGAGTTATAAAGATGGCAATTCAGCCGATTTTAAAATATCCGCATCCTGTTTTAAAGAAGATGGCACACCGGATTGAGCGGATAGATGAAGAGATTAGGCAGCTTATGCAGGATCTGCTTGACACAATGCAAAACGGGCCTGGTTCGGTTGGTGTGGCTGCACCACAAATAGGTGTTAGTCTGCGTGCCTGTGTAGTTGATGTATCCCAAAACCGTCATGGTAAGGACAACAATCATGGCTTACTATTTATGATAAATCCTGAAATAACCTTTAAAAACGGTTCTGCAACAATGCGGGAAGGATGTATGAGTGTTCCTGACTACACTGGAGATGTGGAAAGGGCTACAGATATAACATTAAGCTTCACAGACGGCATCAGTGGTGAGCAGAGACAGTTTCAGTCAACTGGATTTGAAGCTGTAGCAATCCAGCACGAGATCGATCATCTGGACGGCATTCTCTTTCTTGACCGGATATCCAGTATTTCTACAGGCCTTTTCAGGCGTAAAAACTATCGGTAGAGGAATTTTATGACAGAGTCTGAACATCAGTTTTTGATACAACTGGCCAGGGCCTCAATTATTGCAACAGTAAGTGGAAAGCCACTACCGGTTGCGGAATCGCCAGGCCCGTCGTTACAGTCCCAATCCGGTTGCTTTGTTACCATCAAACAACAGGGGCAGTTAAGGGGTTGTATCGGTAATTTTGTATCAAGACAACCGTTATGGCAGACAGTCAGGGAGATGGCTGTATCTGCGGCAACCAGGGACCCACGCTTTTATCCGATGAAACCTGCTGATCTTGAAAACTTCAAGGTTGAAATATCTGTCCTGTCCCCATTACAAATGATTAATTCAATTGAGGAAATTCAAGTAGGTACCCATGGCATTTACCTTGTAAAAGGGCATGCCCACGGGGTTCTTCTTCCACAGGTGGCCACTGAATACGGCTGGAATAGAGAAACCTTTCTGCGTCAGACATGTAAAAAGGCTGGACTGCCTGAAACTGCCTGGCAACAGAAGGCCGAAATCTACATCTTTTCTGCAGAAGTATTTAGCGAAAATGCAGTGGTATAGTACATTGATTTTTTGTAGAGATACAAACCGGAGCAATATATGAATCTGCATGAAGGTCTAAAGAGTCTGGGGGAAGGTAAAACCACCCAATACTGCTATGACAGACCGGATTTTGAACTGTTGGAATGGTTCCCATCTCCATTTTCCGAACCACTACTTAACCCCTGTGGCTGTATCGGTACCGTTCATATCACCTGTCCGGAATTTACCTGTCTATGCCCAATGACCGGACAGCCGGATTTCGGGACCATTATCATTGATTATCAGCCTGACCTCCGTTGTGTTGAAAGTAAAAGTCTTAAATTATACCTGGGATCGTACAGGATGTATGGCGAATTCCATGAGGCGGGCGTCAACCGTATCTGCAATGATCTGGTAAGTCTGTTAAATCCTTTCTGGCTAAGGGTAAAGGGAGAGTTCACTCCAAGGGGCGGTATTCCGTTCTGGCCAACAGCAGAGTATAGACGTAGTAACACCGGATAATACGGGCTACCCTTTATTAAGTGACTGTAACATATACTGCAAGTAGACTGATCAAAACTGGCAAAACCAGACATTAGGGCAGGTGCAAGACCTGCCCCTACAAAATTCATTTTATGACGGTTCACAGTATACTAACCTGCCTGTTGCTCCTCCGGTGTGCTGTTTTGCAGGAATTCGGCCTGTGCCTGAAGCATTGACTGCATTTGAGACAACTGTTCACCCAGCCAGGAATGCAGCATGGCAGCAGTCTGAAAATTCATGGTCACACCGGACTCTACAAAGCGCACCATTGTCCCGTTAAGATTTTTGGGATCTGATTCTACCAGGGCACCTATGCCGCCTTCAGGTGTGATCTCATGGGTAAGTTCTTTAGGCAGAGCTGGCCGCTCATGGTAAAAATGGATGACAAGTTCACCACGAGGAGTAAAGCCACCCTGGATACCATTGGCATATGCAGGGTTGTAGCTGTAGTTGTAGATGTAGTTAAAATTGATCTCTGGCTTGCGTTGATGACTCATTCTGATTCCTTCCTTTTTTGTTTGTTCTTGGATTCAAGTTGAAAGTATATTAACTGAATAGGTAGCATTGTCAATGAGAGACCTTGTTACAAGCTCCATGTTTCAGACTTTATTCATCAAATTCATCAGGTTGCCGTGAAAGTTATACCTTATTCATATCAATGGTCCCATCTTTAGCCCACTTGATCCCACTGTTAAGACAGTTAGCGCTGGCTCCCCGCAAGAGACACGATCTCAACTGCATATTTTTCAATCTCTCCGGTAAATCTGCTGAGTACAGTTTGTGCAATAAGCCCGAAACAGAACGGCTGTCTTGATTTAAAATCACAATCAACAACGTGATTACAGCATGTTATAGCTTGGCACATCTACTGCAAGTAATCCTTCAACTCTACGATCAAAGATGCTCATAAAAGAAACGAGTGAAGGAGGGTATATGTATAAACACATACCGTCTGGAGGCAAGTCACGTACTCCATACCATGAGTTCTACAGCGATGACTTTACGCCGCGCCCCCACTACCAGTTACTGTGGGATCATATAAGAAGCACCGGCAACAACGCCCTGGAGGTTAAGTCTCACGAATCCCAGCTTGCCCTGCAGGCAGAAGGGGTAACCTTTACAGTTTACGGAGATAACGAAGAGGGAATCGAGCGGATCTGGCCCTTTGACCTGATCCCCCGGATCATAACTGCATCGGAATGGGTGAAGATCGAATCCGGCCTGAAACAGCGGGTGCGGGCATTGAATCTGTTTCTGGCTGATCTGTACGGTGAGCAGAAGATCATCAAGGATGGTGTGATACCTCCGGAACTGATCTATCAGGGTAAGGATTTCCGTCGCGAGATCATCGGCATTGTGCCACCACTCGGTATTTATACCCACATCAGCGGTATTGACATTATACGGGATGAACAGGGGGAGTTTCTGATCCTAGAGGACAACCTGCGCACTCCTTCAGGGGTCTCCTACATGATTGAAAACCGGGTGATCGAAAGACGCATCATGCCGGAGTTTTTTGGCAAATACCGGGTACGCCGCGTTGAGCATTACCCTTCGCTGTTGCTGGCCGCACTGCGTTCACTATCTCCGCGTGGCAAGGAAAACGCAGAGATAGTGGTACTGACCCCCGGCATATACAACTCTGCCTATTTTGAACATACCTTCCTTGCCAAGGAGATGGGGGTGGAACTGGCTGAGGGGAGGGATATGGTCACCATCAACGACATCGTCTACCTTAAAACCACCAAAGGATTACAGCAGGTTGACGTTATCTACCGCCGCATTGATGACGATTTCCTTGATCCGCTTGTATTCCGCTCTGACTCGGCCCTGGGGATTACCGGTGTGATCAATGCCTGGAGGGCCGGAAATGTGGCCATTGTCAATGCGCCGGGCAGCGGCATTGCTGACGACAAGGCAGTCTACCCCTTTGTGCCGGATATCATCCGCTACTACCTGGGGCAGCAGCCGATCCTAAACAACGTCCCCACCTACCAGATGACCAGTGTCAAAGACCGGGAGTATGTCTTTGACAACATGGAGCGGATGGTAGTGAAGGCGGTCAGTGAATCTGGCGGCTACGGTATGCTGATGGGACCTTCCTCCACACCGGCCCTGCGTAAGGAATTCATGGACCTGGTACTGGAAAATCCCCGCAATTACATAGCACAGCCAGTGGTCTATCTCTCCCGCCATGTCTGCTACATGGATAGTGAGCTGGAAGCCCGGCATCTGGATTTGAGACCGTTTGTAATCTACGGTGAGGATATAGAGGTGGTGCCAGGCGGACTGACACGGGTGGCACTGCGTAAGGGATCATTAGTTGTGAACTCTTCGCAGGGGGGTGGCAGCAAGGACACCTGGGTTTTGGCGGAATAGGGGGATGGCGCAATGCTAAGCAGAATAGCCGATTCAATGTACTGGATGGCCCGTTATCTTGAGCGGGCAGGAGAAACTGCCCGTCTGATGGAGATTAACCTGCTCTATCTGGTGGAGGCGGAAGAGGACATGAGTGAAGAGTACCGCTGGCGCCCTATTCTACAGATCACCTCTACAGAACCGATGTATCGGGAGCTCTTCGGCGATACCGGTATCACGACCCCCAGGGTGGTGCAGTTTATCAGCGCCGGTCGCACCAACACATCCTGCATACGCACCTGCCTGCGGCTCTTCCGAGAAAATGCCCGAGTAGCCCGGGACCGGATATCCAAAGAAATGTGGGAGGCTGTGAATGAAATCTGGATGGGGTTCAACGAACGACTGAAAACGTCTCTGTCAGCAGAACGGGCCAGCTCACTGTTTGTGGAGCTTCGCAATCAGGTGGCCCGTTTCAATGGCCTGACCGCATCTACCATGATGCGGGGTGAAGCCTACGCCTTCTATGAACTTGGCGGATGCCTGGAGCGGGCCGACATGACCTCCCGGATTCTGGATGTGAAATACCACATTATCCTGCCTGATCTCTCCATGGTGGGCTCAGCCCTTGACTACTACCAGTGGGCGGCACTGCTCAAGTCTCTGTCCGGTTTTGAGGCGTTCCGCCGCAGTTACCACGCCGGTTTCATGCCTGCTGATGTGGCCGAGTTTGTGGTGCTTAACCGTGAATTCCCTCGTTCAATCGCATTTTCTGTGGAAAGGATGACCGAAGCCCTTGAAAAAATCGGACTGCAGGATAAGGAGGCTACATCCGTTGCCTTCAACTGGCTTTCCGCTATGGTAGATACCACTGCCCGAGATATCTTTGCCCAGGGACTGCATGAGTACCTTGAGCAGTTGCTGGATAAGATCGGCCAGTGCCACGCCGCCCTTGCCGGAGACTTCTTTCAGTGACTTCACACAAAGGAGCTGCAATGCGCTATCTGATCCACCATGAAACCATACTGGAGTACGCGGAACCTGTGCGTGAACATCATACCGAGCTGCGGCTGGCACCCAGGACAGACCATCAGCAGCATCTCGTCTCATGTAGCCTGGAAACAGAACCGGAAGCCACACTAGCCAGCTACTGCGACTATTTCGGTAACCGTGTGGATTACTTCTGCGCTATTCCGCCCCACACCAGGCTAGTGACCCGCCTGAAGGCAGAGGTGGAGGTGAACCGCCATAACCCCTTTGACTTTGAACCGGTTGCTCCCCATCTTCAGAAGCAATGGCTGCATGAAGCCATAAAGCGTGAACCCCGTTACAACGATTTTCTACTGCACCGCAGCCTGCTTACCCCTCCGGTCATGAGGCTTGCAGATCACACTGCCCGCGCCTTTCCACGGTTTGAAAGGGAACTGCCGGTCATACAGAGTCTGCTGGAACTGATGGGCTGGATTCCTACAGTGCTTGAGTACAAAAGCGGTTCCACTGTTGTACATGCCGAGCTGATCAATGCCATGAAACAGCAGGCCGGCGTATGTCAGGAATTCGCACATCTTTTTATCTCTGTTGCCCGTTCATGGTCTGTTCCATGCCGTTATGTCATGGGTTATCTGGCACAGGATTCTTCTGATGAGACTGAAAACAGCACCCATGCCTGGGCCGAGGCACTGGTGCCGGGTGGAGGCTGGATAGGGTTTGATCCGGTACACAACCTGCTGGCCAATGAGCGCTATATTGCAGTTGCCGTTGGCCGTGATTCCTACGACGCCGCCCCCCAACGGGGCAGTTTCAAGGGGGACTCACCTGGATCGGAACCGGTGGTAACGGTACAGATCCAGCAGGTTCAGCAGCAATAAACAAACCGAAAGGAAAGCATCATCCCTTAAATGAAAACAGAAACCTTTTACACCATAGACATGCCGTACTGTGAACAGCTTGAGGTTCGCCGTACGGTCTTCTCAGGCGGCAACGGCCCACGGGTTGCTGTGCTGTCCGGGATTCACGGCGACGAACTGGAGGGACTCTATCTCTGTCACTGTCTGGCAGCCTGGCTGGAAAAGATGCTGCAATCAAATCCGCAAGGGCTGCTGGGAACGGTGGAACTGTATCCTGCCCTTAACACCCTGGGGCTAGACACACTTACACGCAGCCTGCCGGTATATGACACCGACCTGAACCGGGCCTTTCCAGGCTATTCAAACGGCCCCCTGCCCAAGCGACTGGCAGCCGCCATAATGGCTGCACTTGAGGGGGCTGATCTGGTGGTGGATATCCATGCCAGTAACATCTACCTGCGGGAGATTCCCCAGGTACGGATCAATCAGGAGTTTGAAAACATCCTGCTACCGATTGCCCGGAATATGAACCTGAATCTGATCTGGCTCCACTGCGCTGCTACCGTGCTTGAAACCACCGTTGCCCACAGCCTCAACTCATGCAACGTGCCGTGCCTGGTGGTGGAAATGGGGGTAGGGATGCGTATCACGCCGGAGTATTGTGAACAACTGCTTGCCGGACTGCTGAACATCTGGAAAAAAATGGGGGTGCTGGCCCCTGATCTGTCTATACCGGATATATCACACCATCCTTACATAGCCGATGACAGCAACGTTCATTACCTGAATGCCCAGACCTCCGGAATGTTCATCCCTACTGCATCCCACTGGACAAATCTTAGTCAGGGCGAGCTGCTGGGCACGATCGTATCGTCGTTCAATTGCGCCGTATTGTCCGAGGTACGCTCACCGGTTGATGGTATCCTCTTCACCCTGCGGGAATACCCTCTGGTATACGAAGGCTCTCTGATGGCACGGGTCATGGCACGCCGGGGGGTACGGTTATGACAAGAAATCTGCTTTACATGACAGCACCGGTTCGGGAAGGATTTGAAATTCCCTGTCACGAAATCGGCCCGGCATCAAACCATCCGGGGGCAGCACTGGTGGGGGGACTCCATGGTGATGAGATTAACGGCATTTTTATTCTATCCCGCCTGGCTGATTTTCTGAAGGGTGTTGAAGCAGAAAAATATCCGGATCTGCAACTGCTGAAAAGAGTGCTGATCATCCCTGCTGTAAATCTGCTGGGGGTTAACCTTCGCACCCGTGTCTGGCCCTTTGACAAGAGCGACCTTAACCGGATGTTTCCTGGCAGCACCATCGGCGAGACCACCCAACGGATCGCATATTCCTTGCTAGAAGCCACCAAACGTGCTGAGCTGCGTATTGATATCCATACCGCAGGAGCCGACTTTGAAGAACTGCCCCAGGTAAGACTTTACGGACCAAGCGAAGAGGAGCGACAAAGTGCACGCCTGTTTGGCCTTTCCGCAATTATGGAACGTTCTGTTTCTCCGGTATTCACCACTACCCTGATGTCGGCCTGGAAGGTCTGGCCAGGGCAAAGTTTTCTGCTGCGGGTGGGGCAGGCAGGAACTTTACAGCTTGAGCACTGCCAGCGGGTGTTCAGGGCCCTGGTTTCATTTCTGGGACGCAGCGGAGTTCTTGCGGGGGTGAGGATAGCGGAAGAGGACGAAGAAAGCCTGCTATTCACCAAAGAAAATGTTTGCAGGGTCTATGCTGAAAAAGCAGGTACCTTTGTCTCGGATCGCCAGGTAGGACGCTGGGTACGCAAAGGACAGGAATTGGGATATATCTACGACAGCTTCAGCGGTAACGTTATAAAAAGGGTGGAAGCCCCGGAATGCGGGCTTTTAACAGGCATACGACGTCATCCCCTGCTGTTTGAAGGGGATCTGCTGCTGAGGGTAAACCGAAAAGAATAAGAACCATGCTATACATCATACAGAACGATCCTGAAGTGCCTCCGGGAAATCTGCTGGATTTTCTGGATATCAGGTATTTAATTTGCCATGCATATCAAGGAGAGCCGCTACCTTCAAAGGAAAAGGTAAAAGCCCTTATCGTGCTGGGCGGCTTTATGGGGGCCAATGACGATGAGAAATTTCCCTTTCTCAAATCCCTGAAAAATCTGATTCATGATGTTGTAATTGCCGGAAGACCATACCTTGGCATCTGCCTGGGGGGACAGCTCCTTGCCGCAGCACTTGGCGCAGCGGTTGTATCCGGCCGATGGGAAGAGCTTGGTACATTGCCGGTCTGTCTGGATAATTACGCTACCACTGACCCGCTGTTTAAAGATATTTCCCACAGATTCAACACCTTCCAGTGGCACCATGACAGCTTTGATCTGCCACAAGGTTCTCTGCTGCTGGCATCATCATCTGACTGCCGACATCAGGCTTTCCGTTACGGAAGATCCGCCTGGGGGCTACAGTTTCATCCAGAGGTGACAGAGCAGATTATCAGGGACTGGTCTGAGAGAGATACTGCCACAAGAGGCAGAACAGAGGCACTGGTGGCTGATTTTTTGAAACATCAGGCAGAATACACACAAACAGCCAGGCTTTTGTCAAGTAACTTTATCAATCAATTGGATACCTGATCAACCCTGCATCAGCTCCATGAACCATTAACCTTATATCTAACTTCCTTATTTACTTTGCGTGAGATAATTTGCCGTTTTGTAACTATACAGTACAATAGGGGAGCGCAGGCTTCCTGCCTGCGTTTCGAGTGGCTTCATACTCGAATAGTTTTTCAGATTTAAAAACGATGCAAGTGATAACCCCGCTTGCAGGGCAGGCAAGATGCCTACCCTCCTGATTATGCTGAATAGTTACGCCGTTTTTACTGTTTATTAGTGTTGCGTGGCGTGGTAATCAGATAAATACCCCGTATTACAAACATGCTGGAGATTACA
>DYNH01000069.1 GCA_020721175.1 Trichlorobacter lovleyi
CCACGATGTCTTGGCACAAAAAAACGTCCACGATGTAGTGGCACTCAACATCTAACTGCTTGAAATGCATGGATGCCGGATAAAACATTTCCGGCATGACAATCTTTTTGCAAGAGCCTCAACTAAATGTCTTTTCGCCAAGCCTTCCTGTATAACATTTCCATCTTCGCTCCACCTTCCGCACGGGGCTTACGGCCTTTGTTCTTCCGTCCCTTACGTTGGGGCTTCCCCCCACCCTAGCCCTCCCCCGCCAGGGGCTTTGGCAAAGGGGGGGTGGGGGGATTTCAACTCAGGCCGCCTTCAGATAGTGACGCACATCAACTTCTGCGCCGCTTTTGGCTGCAGCATCAGCAATACTAAACAGCTCGCCTGCTACTGTGTCATCAATATATTGCTCGCCACAGTTCTGGCAAACCCTGGCAGGTACTTTTTTTACTACCTGAGTCAGACCGCCGCACTCAAGGGTTACTGTTGCAAACCCTTCTACTGTCTCACCATATTTGCAAATTACACATTTCATTGGCGTCTCCTTGTGTAGCCATCAGACCACTTTTCCGGCGATGGTTCATAGACAGTAATGATAATTGTTTCGCCATCGTCTTCATTATTGGCGGCGACAACATGCACAGGACGATGCCCCAGCCAGAAAAGAAACAAACAGCTTGGGTATGGAGTATCGTTCGGATACTCCTCTATTGTGGTTGCTGTGTGGATAGCAATCTTGATCTGCTCGGGAGCAAAGCCGCGTTCTGCCATCCGGGCAAGGGCATGAAGCCTGAAAATCAGTTTAAGGTAAGGTTTCATCTATAGTCTCTTACAACTTGTGTCTTTACAATTTCTGAGCAAACTTGAAAAATCTAAAAGCATTTCAAACTGATAACGGCGGATAAAATCTGATAATAATCTGATTAGATTTCTGGTTTAATCCGCCTATATCCGTACTGATCAGATTTGATTCGTGTGAAATCGTCTCTGCTTTTCTTGTTTGGTTCCGGCTTGTCCGGCTTAGGTTGGATTGGTCTCGTTCCCACGCGCTGCGTGGGAATGCAGTTACGGCGCGCTGCGCCGCGTAGAGACATTAGTGCTTCTCCATTGCTGTAACAAAGATCAAAGTCTGGCATGTAGGGGCAAGGCATGCCTTGCCCCTACATAAACCGCATTAAGATGCCTTTCGTAGTATACCATCAGTCCCTCATCTTTAGCTGCCTGCATAAGCTTTTGATCGTAAGAACTAAACATCATGTTTACCTGATTGTTGGCTGCAAGCCGCACTGCACCGGCAAGATGTACAGCATCATATCCACGCAAGGCATGACGCTTAACAAGATCAGATGCCAACTGTTCATCAAACTCAAGGGCAACAATATGCTTCCAGTCATTGCGAACCGCCTGAATCAGCAGTTCATATACCGGAGTCTCTATCTGACGATTATGGTGCCTTCGTGTTAAGGCCGACACCATCTCAGGCAGGGCAATACGGCAGGATGCAACCATGTCAGCCTTTTTCACCAACTCACGCACCGCATCTGAACCGGCCTCTTCAACATACAGTTTAACCAGGCTGCTGGTATCTGCATACAAGATCATCGCCGCTCCGCAATAACCGTTTCAGCGAGCGGCTCTCCGGCAATCCTGACATCGCTCAGCCCGACCGGCTTACCACCGTGCCAGGAGGCAGTCCCCTCGGCAACAAGTTTCATCACTGCTCTGCGTTCAGGTGTGATAGGCACCAGAAGCGCCACCTCCCGCCCACGGTCTGTGACAACAATCTCCTCGCCATGGCTGGCATAACCAATGTAGGTGCTTAAATGCGCCTTCAAATCTCTGATACCCACTGCATACATGAATCAACACCCCCATAAAAAATTGTGTCCACAAAATAACAAATTTTGTGGACACAAACAATCAGATTCTATCACCGTGCCGGATTCAATATCCCAAATTTTCTGAACCTCCAGTCTTCTGACTTGAATCCTCTATCGGGCGCCTGTCCCTGACAGCAAACACACGTATTCCGGACTGTGTCTCAACAGGGCAGACATGCTCGCAGATGCCACAGCCGTTGCATATATCCTCCACAATATATGGCTCCTTTACTGTCTTGATCACCCCATCCAGACCCATCACCCGGACCTCTCTGGATCTGATAGCCTTCTCCGGTATGGGACAATGTTCCTCGCAGACAATGCAGTCTGTCTTTCTTGCAAAAGGCAGACAGTGATCCTTTATAAATACAGCCTTGCCTATAACTTCACGCCTTTTCTGTTCCAGCGGAAGGTTGGGGATGGCCCCGGTGGGGCAGACCTGACCGCAGAGAGTACAGTTGTATTCGCAGTAGCCAAGCCTCGGTATGACAAGCGGAGTATAGATTCCGTCAAGCCCGGACTGCCAGGCTGCCGGATACAGGGCATTCTTCAGGCATACCTTCATACATTCGCCGCAGCGGACGCATTTCTTCAGAAACTCCTCTTCACTCCTCACACCAGGCGGTCTTATTAGTTTTGAGGCCTTCTCCGGAGAGCGGAATCTTGCTGGTATAGCCAGCAGCAGCCCCCCTGCAAGGCCGCCAAGCAGCACGCGGCGCTCAGGTATTAACGGGGCAGGCAATTCCCTGCTCCATAGCGGGATGAATCTTACTCTCTTCTCAAGACATCCCTTTTCGCATTCCATACAGAATATGCATTCCTCCCTCTCAAGATAACCACGGTCGAATGTGGTTGGACAAAGTTCACGGCATCGACCGCAGTCGGAACAAAGTCGCTCAGGTATCCTTTTGAAAGGAGAAAAGCGCCCAAGCCAGCCCAACAGGGTTCCCAGAGGACAGAGATGCCTGCACCATGCCCTGGTTTCAAGGCGCTCAAGAAGTATTATGGCTATAAGGATAAAGGCAGAAAAGAAAGAAAGCGGGTAAAGTGTCTCACGGAAAGGCAGTATATATCCCTTGATTAAATTGTATGCCGGAGCTATCGCATCCCTGCTTTCACCGATGCTCCTGTACAACTCTACCCACCCTTCCCTGGCTGAAAGACCAAGTAGCGGATAAAAGAAAAAAGTCAGGCCGCGCAACAGTATGGCAATCGGGTCAAGGAACCCGGCAAGATTAAGGTTGAACAGTGATGCTGAAAGGAGCGTCAGGAGAATCCAGTATTTCAGGTTGCCTGAAAGCCAGGGGAGGGGGGTGGTGTTACGTTTTTTGGGAGAGAAAAGATCGAGGATCGTGCCAAGCGGACAGACCCATCCGCAGAAAAATCTGCCAAGCAGCACAGTTGCAGAAGTCATCAGCAGGGCAGGTAAAAGCAACCAGCTCCATGATTTGGCAGCAAGAATGTAGCTTAAAAGCACAAGAGGATCAGCCCGGAAGAATGCATTAACCGCAGCGTTTATCTGATCCTCCCCCCTGTATTCGGTCTGCAGGAACAGAATGATGAATACGGCCAGGAACAGTAACTGGGATATACGAGCTGATGTTTTTTTCAAGATTTACGCCCTAACCAGCTTTATCCGTGAAAGTTCCATCTGTCCAAGCCCCCTTTTGTGGGCAGCCACAGTTACGGCTATGTCAGAAGGTTTCATTCCAAAGAGTGTGGTTGCAAATGAATCTGCAGCAACTATATCAGTTGAGGCGATAACCTTGTTCAGCACCTTCACATCGGCAAGGTTCCCTCCCTGGGGACCGTGAGCGGTAAGTATTCTGGTGGCATCAATAATTGTAAGAT
Organism: Trichlorobacter lovleyi; assembly: GCA_020721175.1. Lineage (GTDB taxonomy): Bacteria > Desulfobacterota > Desulfuromonadia > Geobacterales > Pseudopelobacteraceae > Trichlorobacter > Trichlorobacter lovleyi_A. The sequence goes on from DYNH01000069.1 coordinate 3,717, forward strand.
GGCTCTTTAACCTGCTGTTTACATCTGCCAGAGCCACTGCAAGATTGCGATGGGTAAACCCGCGATTACCTCCCATGACCCCCATGATATTCTTGAGTCCCAGGCTAAGTTTTGAAAGGCCGTGGTGCTTGGCAATCGGCAGGTTGATAAATACATTTGCCGAAAGGGCCTCATCGTAAAGCTCCCATTCCTTAAGAAACTGTCCGTTGAGAGTGGTCATTCTGAATCTTTCATGCTCTATCTGCTTGCACTCCACCCCCCTCATCCCCTTCAGTGCCTTTTCAATACCACTGTTTATGTAACAGCGCCTCGGATCGTTACAGGTATAATCAAACACCTTAACTTTTTTGGCTCCGGCTGCAAGACATTCCTCAACTACTGCCCTGACCACCAGCGGATGGGAGTTGGCAGCCTGTTCTGGTGTGCGATCCCAGCCCATATTCGGCTTTACAACCACAATATCCCCTGATTTGACATAGCGCTTCATCCCACCAACAGCGTTAATCGCCCTTCTGGTAACAGCAGGATAATTAACCCCCTCTGCCACAGCAACAAGTGATTTGTCCTGTGCTGCCAGAACCTCCCTTGCAATTACGGGAGCCAGGAATACTGTTGCAGCAGCCCCTTTGATAAATGTGCGCCTGTTCATGGGTTTACCTCCATAAAGATTGCTTGTCTGTAATTATTCTGCGTAGTCAGGAGGGTGGGCATACTGCTTTTACCCGGGAATAATTAATAATCCTGATTTACAGTTTCAAACATCTGGAATCTCTCAAGTAACTCCTGAATAAAGAGATCAATGTACTCCTGGCTGATAGCACTGGAATGCGGGGTGATTAGTACATTCTGCTGTTCCCATAAAGGTGATAATGGTGATAGCGGTTCTTCTTCAAAAACATCCAGCCCGGCCCCACCAAGTTGGCCAAACTTCAGGGCATACAAAAGGTCTTCCTCATGGTAGCAATTTCCACGTCCTAGATTGTAAAGAAAGGCCCCTGGTTTTATTGCCTTGAAATGCTTGTCTGTAAAGATTCCTCTGGTTTGCTTTCCACCCGGCAGTACCAGCACAACATGATCTGCCAACGGGAGATACTCTTCCAGCCTGTCAAAAGGGATCATCCTGTCAACACAAGGTGGTATTTCACCTGATATTGAACGCCTTACACCGGTAACTCTGGCTCCAAAAGCCTTTAGCAGCTCTGCAGTAGAGATTCCCAGTGAACCGCATCCTATAATCAGCACATGCTGGCTGAAGAGCGCACTACAGTTACTGTAATTGTTGCGCCCCCAGTTTTTAATCTGTTGATCAGCAAGAGAAGTTCCAATCCGGCGATTAAAATACAGTATCATTGAAAGCAGACTTTCACGCATAATACGACCATGAAAACTGCCATAAAATGTTTTAACCCTGCCTGATGGGTCTGCTGCTACCCAGTCATGTCCGGCAGCAGGGGTAAACACCGCCTTAAGTTTATGGGCGCTTGCGTACCAGTCTGCCTTAAATGACCAAACCAATGCACATTCGGCTTCTGGAAGCTTTTCCATAAAATCAGCTTTTTCTGAAACAACTGAAATACGTACATCAGGAAGTGCCTTCCTGATACGTTCTATATGTCTTTGATTGTTTGAGAATGCTGCGATAGCATTGTTATGCAGGTTGATCAGAATGTTGGTAATTTTCATGGTGGTCTCATTTACGTGTAAGGGATAGTCAGAACAGATGTTTCGGATGAACAGTCGAACTGTCTGTGATGGGTATGATGTTAAAGCTGCGAAGAAAAGAGCCGAATCTTGGACAACAGTTCTTATGGCGTTGAGTATAGTGTCTTGGCTGACATATTGCACGAAGAGTAATCTGTGCTATCGGGAGATTTACCGCTTCTGACGGTTGGTTTCACGGATAAAAGCCAAAGCACCGTTTTAAAGGTACTGTTTCTGCCCGTCAAAAAACCTTATCTCAATACCTTGATTTCTGCCTTACATCTCCAATATAACCGGTAACACCATCGGCCTTCTTTCAATACTCTTCTTGAAGAACCTTTTCAGGGTCTGACGTACTACCTGGCGCACCTCATCTCTGTCAGCAAGAAACTCTGCACTTAATTCAAGCAAGGCCTCGTTTACCATATCCCTGGCGGTCTGCAGGTATTCCCGGCTCTCATCTTCAAATACAAATCCTCGCGAAACAATCTCCGGGCCGTAGATCAGTTCTCCGGTGTGCTGTTTGATTCCCAGTATTACCAGCACCATTCCATCTTCAGCCAGGTGGCGACGATCCTTTAACACCACTTCTCCTACATCACCCACCCCTTTCCCATCCACAAAGACCCGTCCGGTATCCACAGTCTCTTCTATGAAAGCAGTGTTACTGTAGAAACAGATTACCTCTCCGTTAACAGCCAGCAGGCAGTGTTCCTCGGGTATTCCCACCTTCATGGCCAGTCTGCGATGCAGTATCAAATGCCGGTATTCACCATGAATAGGCATAAAAAAACGCGGTCGGGTGATGTTCATCATCAGCTTCAGCTCTTCCTGGCTGGCATGTCCTGAAACATGCACTTCCGAGACCTTTTCATGGTGTACATCGGCCCCGCGACGGTAGAGGTGGTTGATCAGTTCTGATATGGTTCTCTCATTCCCTGGGATGTTACGGGAAGAGAGGATTACCGTATCACCTTTTTCTATCTTGATATGCTTGTGATCGTCCATAGCTATCCGAACCAGTGCGGACATCGGCTCTCCCTGGCTGCCAGTGGTTATCATGCATACCTGTTCTCTGGGAATATGTGGCAGTTCACGGATATCCATCAGCAGGTCATCACTGATATTTAGATAACCCAGTTGTCTGGCGATCCTTACGTTGGCGATCATCGAACGGCCGTTAAGCAGCACCTTGCGGCCGTAGGCAGCGGCAACATCGGCCACCTGCTGCACACGGTGAATATTGCTGGAAAAGGCTGCCACAATAATACGTCCTCTACATTTGGGAAAGAGATCTGCAAGTGCCTCCCCCACATAGCGTTCCGAGAGGGTGTAACCTTCGCGCTCTACATTGGTTGAATCAGACAGGAGGGCCAGTACCCCTTGTTCCCCGTAACGGGCAAAGCTGGCAAGGTCTGTTACCTCGCCATCAACCGGTGTCTGATCCAGCTTGAAATCTCCGGTATGGATTACCACCCCCTCAGGTGTACTGATAGCCAGAGCACAGCCATCCACAACTGAATGGGCAACCCGGATGAATTCTATCCTGAAACAGCCGAGTGTGACTGTATCACGGGGTTGAACCGGATTCAGATCCGCTTCTACTTTGTATTCCTGCAACTTGCCTTCAAGAATTCCCAGTGTAAGCGCCGTACCGTAGATAGGAACAGGAAATTCCCTGAGCAGGAAAGGCAATGCACCGATATGGTCTTCATGTCCGTGGGTCAACAGTATTCCACGTAATTTTTCACCACGCTCACGCAGCCAACTGAAGTCAGGTATCACATAATCCACCCCGGGCATATCGGCATCGGGAAACATCAGTCCTGCATCCACCAGGATCAGGTCATCGCCACATTCATAAACCATGCAGTTGATACCGATTTCCCCCAAGCCTCCAAGTGCAACTATTCTCAGCGGAGCATTGTTCATCAGTTGTTTCCTTCCGGCACTATGATATTGTTCGGATGGTCAAGCGGGTCTTCAATTGGTGATGTCCTTTTTTCAAGTCCGGCTAAAATCAGATAACGTTTAACAAAATTGGCTTCATAACTGTCAGAAAGCTCTTTGATCAGTCTGAGGTTAAGTAATTCAAGCAGTGGCACCCAGATATCCTGTTCTCCTTTTATCTGTCTAACAGCAAGTTCCGGATTAAAATAGTAGTGACCGTTGCGTATAACCCTCAAAAAAAGTTTGCGGTTATAGGCGTAATCACGATTCACTTCATTTCGTGAAAGGACTCCACTTATATATTGACGACGATTTCTGCGGGGGTCAAGTATGCGGGCAGGTATATGCTCCCATGACTCCATAATCAGGGCAGTATCAACTGAACCGGAATAATAGTACATCTGCTCGGAAGTAAATATTGGCCGATTCAGGGTCCAGATAGTCTGCACAAGAAAATATTCTGCAATATGCCGGTCTATTCTGACAAGGCGGTCACCAACCTTGAAATCAATTGAAGAAGGGGCTATCAGATTATAGATGTCAGCAAAGGGACCCTTAGCATATTTGGGTGAAGCAAAGGACTCACGCATTGCCCAATGCAATGCGTTGCAACCAAAATCATCAGTGCAGAGAGGATTGGCGCCACGGCTTAGCAGTTCCTCCACCAGTGGTATGTTACCTGCCGCAGCCGCCGCCATCAGAGGAGTCAGATTAAAGGCAGTGCGATGATCTAACCCATGAATATCACACAGACGCAGTATATCCTTAAAGTTGGTCTTGTAATAGTTCATGATATGGCGATATCGCAGGGTAGTATGATCCTTGATAAAATCGGAGGCCTGGGCAAAGCCGGCCTTTTGTTTAAGGTTTACGTAAAGAGATCTTGACTCGTAAACTGTTGCATATTCGTGGAGCTGCTGCTTGAATTTTAACCCGGTAGGTTTGTCATCAAAGACCTTGGCCATGGTCTCACGAAGCCATGTCTCGCCAAATACCGTCCAGGGCACTGGCACCTCCTTCAGGATTGTCTGCCTGATGGCGTCGGCCTGCTCCTGTTTGCCCTGCAGTTCCAGTTTTCTTGCCTCCCGCTGCCAATCATCAAGCGATGAAGCACTGACCGCCATCCCTACAGAGTCATTTGCACTGCCAAGTCCCAATAATGCAAAAAGACGATGACCGGTATCAGACTCTACCAGGTATACATTCTTGATGGCCCGGGTTAGAGCCACATAGAGTGCATTTACATAAAACTTGTATATTTCCAGAGATTTGTCTGTCTTGTCCTTGCTTCTGCTGTAATCAAGTTCATCACCGGTCAAATCTTCAGCGGAGACATCCCTGACAATCTCTGCATAGTCACTCCGATTGTCAGAAACAAAACGGTAAAGGATGATATTTTCATATTCAAGGCCTTTTGCTTCATGAACAGAGAAGATCAGTGGCGTCTGGAAAAAACGGCGGGCAGCCTGTTTGTCATCATCACGCAGAACAAGCACAGCCACCCGGGTTGATCCCTTTGTCTTTCTGTTAAGGTCCTGTTTTACTGAATCCTTGTCATTGACAACTGTTACCTCACCGTTACTCTCCGAAACCGTCTCAACCAGAAAGTTGCTCTCACGGTCAATAGAGCCAAAGCGTCTATTTTTTATCTTGAGCAGTCTGTTTGCTATCGCCGTTGTTGCCGGGCTGTTCCTGAAATTAGTGCGCAGCACCTGAATCTCCTGTTTGCCGGCAGATTCCTCTTCGTGCCAGAAAAGGCTTTTTACTGCACTCCATGAGAAGAAATTAGGATGCACAATCTGGTTGGAATCGCCACATAAAAGAAACTGGCCCTGTTTTTTCAGCATCTTCAAGATTAGTGCAAGCTGCACCATCGTGATATCCTGTATCTCGTCAACCACAACAAAATCGTACCTTGCCACAGCATCATTACTCAATTTGTGGGAGATCAGGTTAACATCAAACAGACCGTTGTTATCCAGCCAGGCGATATATTTTTCGTACAGGTCATAGATTTTTTCACGCATCTCCCTGATAAATATGGACTGTTTCACTCCCAGAGAGAGATAGTCATCTCGTGAGAGAGGTCCTTTAGGCGAGGCCGTGATTACCCCCCTGATCTCTTCAAACGCCTGGTGAGCTTCAATCTCCCTGAACTGCTGGCGCATTCTGTTAAACCAGCCGGCAAATTCCCTGAAGGTGGCCTCACGACCCTGGGGAATCCTGATGCTTTCAAGCAGTTCCCGGTATGAAAAAAAGGTTACATCCTGATTATCCTTTTCGTAGTTGTTTGAGTAATAAAGGTCCCGCGCCCCCTGTGCCAGGTATGCGGAAAGCGTTACATAGAGCACATCCCCTTCGGTCTGTTTCAGTTTTTCAAGGGTTAATGTTGTCTTGCCACTTCCGGCAGAGCCGACAATAATTACTGGAGGGGACAGGCGATATATCTGTTCCTGTGCATCGTCAAAAGAGATGACCTTGCCAAGCAGATGGATGTTGCGGTGTTCAGGATGTATATAACGTGCCGGTTCTGCCTCCTTTTCTGCCTCCTGATGTTCAAAATCTGTCAACAAATCCTCATTTACAGCGATGCCACGCAGAAAGCGTGAAGCCTCATATTTATGGTTTTCGATCACCTCAAGCATCAGGGCGTACAGCTCTCCATTATGTCTGATGATTGAAAAAAGCAGGCGATTAGCGTAATCAAGCTTTGCTCTATAAAACTTTCCGTGACTCAGATTACTCAGTTTTTTGATATCAGCAGTGCGAAAATCATTCTTTTCAATAGCAGCAACTATCTTTTTGTATTGCGGTTTGTGTCTGGCAAGGTTAAGGCCGACATATTCAAGTACCTTCATAGCTAATCCTCTTAAATTTTATATTGCTCTTACGCCTCAGTGCCTTCTGTTATCTCTTGCTGCAAGTTTGATTAACGCCAAATCTTTGCAGGCTCCTATTACAGGAATTTTGCAAGAGTCTCTCATTCATCCATTTTTTTATCTGACTTCATTAATGCAGATATCTTCAGATCGCAACGTTCAATCCACTCCTTGCCGGGCTGCCGTAACCAGCGGCCAGCATAGTAAGAGCTGCGCAGTGAACGATAGGCTGCCAGGGCTTGATCTGTCCTGCCTTTTTTTTCAGCGTTTTCTCCAAGTTCCCAAATCCTCCGAGCTGCCAGGGACACATTGTCAGAAAAAGGCAGATACATACGGATAGCAGATTCATAGCCGGTTAAGGCCACCATGAAATCTCCCTTTATACGACCGGCCTCACCCTGCCTGAACTGTATCTGCTGCCGATAATAGACATTAGCTATCAAAAGCAGCAAAGAAATTAAAATAGCGATACATCCTGTTATCATTGACCCTTTTGCAAAAGTTATGACTTGCCCTTCTGCAGGCTTGGGATGAACGGCACCTGATCGGTTGGCAACTGCTGTTCCGTTTGTGGTTAACTTGTCGAACCATAAATGGAATACTTTTAAAACAGGCCTGGTTAATCGGCTTAAATGATTATTCATAAAAAAAATCAGGCAGTACTGTAAGTAGCGCGCCTGTCAGCAGCATGATAACTCCAAGTAAAACTAATAGGGAGGCAAACAGACTGCGTGGTGGTGTATAACTATGTGCGGCAGGCAGTCCCCAGTATATGGCAGCCAGCCCTGTGAAAACAAGCAGCAGGTATTGTGGCGCTTTCACGGAAAATCACCTGCTATAGCGGCTTGCACCCTAGCCATCAGAAACTCCTCTGCCTCAGCTCTCTTCATATCCGGCTTCAGGATAATCGAGGGATGTATCTTCAACTGCACCGGAAGCCCCAGGTTCAGGCCAAGACTTCCACCAGGATTAATGGCAAAGCTGCCGATTATACTCACAGGCACCACAGGCACACCTGCCTTTACTGCAAGCAGAAATCCTCCCCGTTTAAATGGCAGCAGTTTTCCATCCCTGGTTCTGGTTCCTTCAGGAAACAGAATGACGCTGGTTCCTTTCCTGATCTGCCTGGCAGCATCATCCATACTTTTAAGGGCCTTACGTCCGTCACTGCGATCAAGAGCAATATAGCCGCCACGTCTCATAGACCATCCAAACACCGGAATATCAAAAAGCTCTTTTTTGGCAACCCACGAGAGGGGTCTGGGAAAATAGCCCTGAAGAGCCAGTATATCGAAGTTACTTGCATGATTACTCATTACTATGACAGGTCCTTCAGGGATATTTTCAGTACCACCGGTTGTAACCTTGATACCTGCCATTGCGATGCCAAGACGTCCCCAGAAACGGGAAAACCAGTTGTAATTGCGACGATCCATTATAGTAGACAAAATAGCCGCCGCCGCCAGCAAAAATGTAAGAGGGAAAAAAATCGCCATGTACAAAAGGCCACGAAATAACGCCACAGTTATAGCTCCAGATCAATTATTGACTAACATTTAAAGGACAAAGACATATCAGGAAGCTTCAGATACTATTCAGCATATTTTTCAGCTCTTTGAAAGAAAAAACTAAGGGAAAGTAATGACTGTTTTGCTTTTTGCATTCAGCCTTCCCCCCCTTGACGTCTTGCTAGTGTCAAAAGTATACTTGAAGTATAGTTATAACGTCCAACCGACCCCCACGGCATGTTGTTCTTCGGTGAAAAACTAACCGTTGTTCGCAACCCAAAGGATGAGCTCAAAACCGGCACCTTCCACGCAATGTTGAAGCAGCTTGAAATTTCAGAGGATGATTTGTAGGGGGAAAAGGTTATGATGTCGGAAATACTGATATTGTTTGGAGGCAACAACCTGGCTGCAATACTTGCTCTGAATTC
>DYNH01000070.1 GCA_020721175.1 Trichlorobacter lovleyi
TGCAAGATGGAGGCAGAACAGAAAGAAAAACGGGTGTAACCGGAGATTCTTTAAAAAGATTTTGTAACTATTCAACATAATTGGTGATCTTTCAGAAAAGCCTGTCATCCCCGAATGATTCTATCGGGTCAGGTAATAATCTAGTTTAAAGCTTTTGGGCATTGCACTTGTCTTGATATGCTGTAAAGAAACCAGCCGATTAATCTTGTTTTACGCCTTGCAGCAGATAAACTTACCTGCCATCGTTTACTACAGGATCACAGAATGTCTGAAGATTTTCTAAAGAAAAATTTTATATCAGACACAGATTCACTGCAAATGCAGAGGTATCTGAAGCTCTTCTCTTTATTCAGCTCTACGCTTCTGTCTACAATGCAGCTTAACAAGCTGTTACACCTGATTCTTTCTGCCCTTGTCTATGAAGATAATAATCTTTTTGACAGGGCCATGCTGTTTTTATATAACCAGAAAACCCACACTCTGCAGGGGATGCTTGGTCTTTATCGCGAAGATGCTGCCTCTTTAAAACTTGTAACTGATGACCCCGGCAGTTCATTAACCGGCTATTGGGATATTGATGCCGAAGCAATCAAGCATCAGATGCAGTCAGATTTCTGTATAAATGTTCGCAGGACAAGAATTGATCTTTCCAACGAGTGCCAGATAATATCTGTTGCTCTGCATGAACATCGTGTAAGCAGGGTGGAAGATATCAACGGCGTACACTGCCGGTTATGTGACTTCATATCACAATTTGGCGTCAGCTCATTTGCGGCCGTGCCTCTGGCCCCCCATAAAAATCTGATAGGTGTTATAATAGTTGATAATCCACTGAGTAACAATCAGCCAATTACGGATCAGCAGGTTCAGGTACTGCAACTGTTCGCCGATCAATCCGGCATGGCCATTGAGAATACTCGTTTGTTCAGAGAACTGGAAGAGGCCCATGCCGAACTGAGAGACGCCAGGCAACGACTGGTTCATGGTTCCCAGCTTGCCGCCATTGGTGAAATGGCAGCTTCGATTTCTCACGAGCTTAAAACACCCCTTATTACTATTGGTGGTTTTGCCGCACGCCTCGGGCGGATGATGCCTCTTGATACGCCGCAACGTCATTATCTTGATACGATTATCAATGAGTCACATCGTCTTGAGCGGTTGCTTGGAGATATTCTGACTTTTTCTCGTAAACCTACCATCTGTTTTCAACCATTTGACTTGAAAAAAATATTGCTGGAATGTCTTGCTGATTACGCTGTTCGTTTGGGAGAGAATTCCGTAAAACTTGAAACTAATCTTCCGGAAGGCAGGTTGATTGTACTTGGCGATGCCAACCAGATCAAGCAGGTCTGTATCAATCTGTTTGTAAATGCCCTGGAAGTTATGCCCAACGGTGGTAAATTAATTGTTTCCCTGTCAGTCACCAGAGAGCGCGGACGGCCCAGTGCCCTGATCACAATTTCAGACACTGGTGGCGGCATTCCGGAAGACCTGATAAGTAAGATTTTCACTCCCTTCTTTACAACAAAACGCCATGGTACCGGCCTCGGCCTGGCCATAGTAAACCGTATTGTACAGAACCATTGCGGAACACTTAACGTCCGTAATATCAACCAGGGTGCAGAATTCCAGATTATTCTTCCATTGGCAGCAGATGAAGAACCGGCTGTTTGATCCTGTCTTAATGCTTTAGAGACCAAAAACTCAGGACTTCGCAGTATTTCGTAAATACGCAACAAGTCAGACAGACTGGATATTTGTATCTGGCTGACAGCTTGTCAACTGCAGGGTGAAAAAACATATTTAAAAGGATTTCAAAAGATGAAGACTGTATTAATCAGAGACACTGATTCTGAATTTATCATTGGAAAAATTGTGTGTGTAGGACGTAACTATCTGGAACATATCAATGAATTAGGTAATCAATTGCCTTCAGAACCTGTGATTTTTATGAAACCTGCCAGTTCTGTAATTAAAAACGGAGAAACGGTTTTCATTCCGTCCTTCAGCAATGATTGCCATTATGAGGCAGAGCTTGCAGTATTGATTGGCACTGATTGCAAAAATATATCAGAGGCCGATGCGCTTTCTCATATCGCCGGATATGGAGTTGCCATTGACATGACCCTTCGGGATGTGCAGGATGGTCAGAAAAAAAAGGGGTTACCATGGGATGTTGCCAAGGGTTTTGATACCGCCTGCCCTCTGTCAGATTTTGTGTCTGTGGCCAGTGTCCAGAATCCTCAGGAACTTACCGTTCAGTTTTTTTTAAATGGTGAAGAACGTCAGAACTGCTCAACAGGTTATATGATTTTTTCAGTAGCTAAACTGATAAGCTACATTTCAACAATCTTTACTCTCGAAGAGGGAGATATCATTCTGACCGGAACTCCTTCTGGTGTTGGCAAAGTTGTGCCTGGAGATCAGATGGAAGCCATAGTGACGGGAGTAGGGGCTATCAAGGCAGTTGTTTCAAATTAACCAGATGTTTATTATAAATTTAAGGAGGTATTATGGAAAACGAAAAAGAATGTCCGGAGTGCAAGGGTAAAATGATCCTGGTGCCAGGTTGAGGCGGACTCTTCTGGCGGTGCCAGAAGTGCGGAGTCAGACTTTCCTACAACAGATCACAACTAAAATGTCATTGTTAATCTTTTAGTAACTATACAGCAAAATAGAGGAGCGTAGGCATCCTGCCTGCGTTTCAAGCTAATGATTCTTCAGATTTAAAAACGATGCAAGCGATAAACCCGCTTGCAAGGCAGGCAAGATGCTCACCCTCTTGAGTATGCTAAACAGATTATCTCTTTTCAGAGATGTCACCACTTAAAACAAGATGAATCGCTTAAAAAATACTTGACGTAAAGGACTACTTTAACTATTATCTGCTACTCTGTAAAAAACGAAGAGGCGGGTGGAAATCATGTATGCTGTGTTCAAAACAGGTGGTAAACAATACAAAGTAGCAGAAGGTGAGTTTCTCAAAGTTGAAAAACTAGACACGTCATTGGGTGAAACTATTGTTTTTGATGATGTCCTGATGATTGGCGGGGATACGGTAAAGGTCGGAACTCCACTTGTAGCAGGTGCTTCTGTCACTGCTAAGGTCGCCATACAGGGGCGAGACAAAAAAGTTCTGGTTTTTAAGGCAAAACGGCGTAAAAACAGTCGTAAACTGATCGGACACCGTCAGTATCATACCGTTCTGAAAATTGAGAAGATTAACGCCTGACAGCTTAGATTTATTCCATAGGGAGATAACAAGATGGCACATAAAAAAGGGGTCGGCAGTTCTCGTAACGGACGGGATTCTGATGGTCAGCGACTAGGATGTAAAAAATTTGGCGGCGAAACAGTCAAGGCAGGTAATATAATCTATCGCCAGCATGGCACACAGATTCATCCTGGTGTCAATGTTGGTTGCGGTAAAGACTATACCCTGTTTTCATTAATTGAAGGTGTTGTCAAATTTGAACGTATGGGGCGTGATCGCAAGAAGGTCTCTGTATACCCTGCATAACTAGATACAAATATAAATCATAAATTCGTTTTGATAGGCCCTGCATAATAAGTTATGCAGGGCCTCTTTGTGCTCTTTTCAGGTTGCCTGTGCTTGTGTCAGATACTGCTCAAACTGTTTTTTGTCTATAGAGCAACGGTAAGCCTCTTCGGCTAGAATCTGTTTTGTCTTCAGCAGGTCCAGCAGATGCTGATCCATCAGTTGCATACCGTCTTTTTTTGCAGTCTGTATGATTGACGGGATTTGAAATGTCTTTCCTTCCCTGATCAGGTTTCCGATTGCAGGCGTGCCAAGCATTATCTCTAATCCTGCAACACGACCTTTGCCATCAGCAGTCTTCAGCAGTTGCTGGCAGACCACCCCTTTCAAGGATTCCGAAAGCATGGTGCGAACCTGATCTTGTGACTCCTTTGGAAATACATCAATGATCCGGTCAATTGTTTTGGCAGCAGTGTTTGTATGCAGGGTGCCGAATACCAGGTGCCCGGTTTCGGCAGCGCTCATTGCCAGTTGGATTGTTTCCAGATCTCTCATTTCACCTACAAGTATTATATCCGGATCTTCCCTTAGTGCAGCACGAAGCGCCGACGCAAATGAATTTGTATGCTCTCCAATCTGGCGCTGGTTGAGCAGTGAAAGCTTGTTTTCGTGAATAAACTCAAGCGGATCTTCCAGGGTAAGAATATGTTCCTTGCGTGTAGCGTTAATCAGGTCTATCAAGGCAGCCAGCGTGGTTGACTTGCCTGAACCGGTAGGGCCAGTTACCAGTACCAGTCCTTTTTTGAAGTTTGTCATCTTGCGGACACCTTCGGGTAGATTCAACTGATCTGCTGATAGAATCTTGGCAGGAATAATACGGAACACCGCTGCTATACCTCTGTGGGTCATCAATATATTTCCACGGAATCTGGCAAGACCACTTACAGCATATGCAAAATCAAGGTCATTATTTGCCTCAAAGCAGGCACGCTGTTCATCATTAAGGATCTCGAAAATAATAGGCTTCAACTCTTCATGGGAAAGGGACTTGAACTGCAATCGTACTATCTCTCCATTTTGTCTGAAGATAGGTGGATTCTCAGAAGACAAATGCAGGTCTGAAGCTCCGGCTTCTTTCATCATCCTGAATAGTGCGTCTATTTTTGCCATGGCTAATTTTCTCCACTCTTTAAATTAAAGCAGTTATGTATTCTTCCGGAGATACAGACCCATTGCGGATCAGTGCTTCGCCCTCAAACTCAATTCCTTTGTATCCACTGCTGTATACCGCTTTTAAAAAGTCTTCGCCATTTTTGGCATTTTCAAAAAAATCCAGCGTCATGCTGTCAAAGTATATAATATCACTCAGGATGATACGTTCTGTTAAACCTGTAAAGTGGCATTGCCTGCAGCCGGTAGAACGATAATAGGTTACCGGAGGCTGGAGAGCCAGAGCTTTAAGCTCGTTTAGAGTCATTTCATCCAGGCTGCGACAGACTGGACACAGCAACCGTATACCCGTAAACGAGACAATACCTGCTAAAAAAGGAACCATAAAACGGTTTGTCCGGCTGTAACTGATAATATGGTCAAAAAGATTGCGGGTACCACGGATGTCCATGCCAACCAGCACAAGTTTTCCCCTCATGGCAGCGCGAACAGCAGCAGTAAGCGTCTCATATCTTGTGCCATCTTCTATCACCAGGATATCAGGCTCATGTTCTACGCAATCCATTACTAGTCGCCACCTGGCATTCTCATCCGCTGGAAGGGGAATCCTGGGATACTGTCTGCCGGTCCTGCCCAGCTCTTTGCCAATAAGTAAAACATTCCGTTCTGAAAGTTCCATCTCTTCCAGCAGGATATCCATAAAGCTGCAACGTTCCTGCAATGAACACGAAGCAACCAGAATCAGCCCCTGCTTTAGAGATGCAAGCTGTTTAAACTGTTGTCTCTGAAAATCAGAAAGCTTCAGGTTGTCCAGTGTCTTGGGAATTTCTGATTGAAGATACGGCCTGATAGTTATGTAGTCTGATTTTTCACCTCTAAGAAACATGACCTGAAAGCAGATATCCAGGTCAGCGTATTGAAAGAAGAGATATCCACTTTGAGACAGATTTTCTGATGTTGGCAATCCGGTTGATTTTCTGATCAATCTGCTGACAGCGGGATACATATAATTGGACAACTGCCCTATAGCATATACAGTAGCCCCCTTTTTCCCATTAATAACAATCATATTTTCCAGAGGCTGAAGTGAAAAGGAACTTAACTGTTGTTGAATACTGTAGGTCAGCAGGCTGTCAATCAATTGCTGTCCACTGATATCGTCATTTATCTTGTTTAAAACTTCCTGTGGAAGCAGGCTTGAAGAAAATCCAAGCTCTTCTTTATCCGGAAATCCGTAACAGAGGTTTATCATTTCGGTTATCTCCCGGAGTAGTGCAACCGAAATATTGATATTGCAGCCAGATGCTTCAGCAGCAGCAGCCACCGCTGCCTTGTCAAGCGGATCTGCAATCGCCACAGCAAGCTCGTCACCAGAGCGGATAAGTGGTATCAATTGATGAGTCCGGCAAAGTTTTGCAGGCAGCAAGCTGAGTGCTTCGGGATCAATCATATCCTGTTTAAGCCGGATATACGGTATATCCAACTGATTTGACAGGGCCCAGTCTATATCTTCTTGGGCCACTATCCCCAAGTTTACAAGCGACTCACCAAAACGGCAACCAGTGCGCTCCTGCTCTTCAAGAGCGGCATTTATATCTCTTTCAGAGATAATATTAGAGTTATACAGAATTGCCCCAAGAGTTCCTTCTCTAAAGTTTATCGGCATGTCTCCCCCTTATGCAGTCATACATTAGCCAAGCAGATATATTGCAAACGGCTTGAAATTGCAGTTTTAATTGACGCTGTAGGTCGGGTTAGCAGTTTTATCGCGCAACTCGACAGCCTTTTCTTGTAATCTTTTGCAGTATATATTGTAACTTGTTATCAGGTTGAGTCAACAATTACAAAAAAATGTAACTACTTTCATGCCAGAATCCTTCGTATGTCTAAACCTCATTGTGCAACCTGCCGATATCCAATGTCGCTACAATCATGGATCATTGACGATAAAGGGAAAACCATAGGTACAGGCCCATTGTTTCTCATTTTGCGTTAATGCTGGTTGAGTTTTTTTCAGGCATGGTATATACAGGAGTTGCATTGATGTTCTTTTCCGGAGGGGTGTCCGAGAGGTCGAAGGTGACAGACTCGAAATCTGTTGTGGGGCAACTCACCCAGGGTTCGAATCCCTGCCCCTCCGCCATACTATAGTCCGGCTTAGTCCGGTGATGTACTTAAAGCCTTGAGAAATCAGGGCTTTTTCTTTTTTATTGTTCCAGATATACTGCAAACGGTATATAATTGCGACCTTCATTGACGCTGTAGGTCAGGTTAGCAGTTTCATCAACCCTACACCTTTCCCCCATGCAGCATAGTCATGTCGGGCAGGTTTTTAGTAAGAAACTCTCTATGCAAATTTAATACCTTCATGCCTGAATACTTTCCTGTTGACAACAAACAGAGTTTCTGATTAAGTGCCGCCACTGTAAACAACATAACTATTCAAAATAACTAAATTTATTAAGCTAAACTAAAAACATTTCCATGTCATATTTAGTATCTTTAAACAAAAAAGGGGGCATTGTATGAAAAAAATCAACAAATTCAGAAAAGTCATGGCTGCCAATCGCGGGGAAATCGCCATCAGGATATTCAGGGCATGTACTGAGTTGGGGATTGGTACTGTTGCGCTATATTCAGAAGAGGACAAGCTTTCTCTGCACCGTTACAAGGCTGATGAGGCTTATCTGATTGGCAAAGGCAAGGCCCCGATTGATGCCTATATGGGGATCGACGAGATCATCTCTCTAGCGCTTAAGGCTGATGTGGATGCAATCCACCCTGGCTACGGTTTTCTGGCTGAAAATGCTGAATTTGCAGAAAAATGTGAGGCAGCAGGCATCAGTTTTATTGGACCTACAGCCGAGATGCAACGCGCTCTGGGAGACAAGGTTGCTGGTCGCAAGGCAGCTATGGCAGCGGATGTCCCTGTGGTTCCCGGCACTGAAGAGCCGGTTGAAAAAGAAGAAGAAGCCCTTAAATTTGCGAAGGAAAATGGCTATCCGATCATTATCAAGGCTGCTGCCGGCGGTGGTGGTCGCGGAATGCGGGTGGCGCGTAACAAAAAAGAGCTGCTGGAAGGTCTGACTGCTGCCCGTAGTGAAGCCGGGGCAGCATTTGGTAATGCTACCATATTTCTAGAGCGCTATATTGAAAACCCGAAACATATTGAAGTTCAGGTGTTAGGTGATAATTATGGCAATCTCGTTCACTTCTTTGAGCGTGACTGTTCCATTCAGCGCCGTCATCAAAAGGTGGTAGAGTTTGCGCCTTCGCTTTGCCTGACCCAGCAACAGCGGGAAGCGATCTGCACTTCAGCCCTCAAGATCGCTGGTCAGGTCAAGTACCGCAATGCAGGCACTGTGGAGTTTCTGATAGACCAGGAAAATAATTTCTACTTTATTGAGATGAACCCGCGCATTCAGGTTGAACATACAGTAACCGAGATGATTACAGGTCGTAACCTGGTGCAGAATCAAATCCTGATTGCTGAAGGTTACAAGCTGTCGGATCCAGAGATTAACATCCCTTCCCAAAGTGCCATTGACATGCGTGGTTACGCTATCCAATGCAGAATTACAACAGAAGACCCCTCAAACAACTTTGCCCCTGATTTTGGCACCCTTACCACATATCGTTCTGCAGCCGGTGCAGGTATCCGCCTTGATGCCGGCAACGCCTTTACTGGCGCAAGAATAACCCCCCATTATGATTCGCTGCTTGTCAAGGTCAGTTCATGGGGGCTTAACTTTAAGGATGCCTCTTCAATTATGCATCGCGCCCTGCAGGAGTTCCGTGTTCGCGGGGTAAAAACCAACATCGGTTTTCTGGAAAACGTAATTACCCATTCTGTATTCCTGCATGGCAAGTGTGATACATCCTTTATTGAAAAACACCCTGAGCTGCTGCAGTTCCGTGAGAAGAAGGATCGCGCCAGCAAGGTATTGTCCTTTTTGGGGGATGTGGTTGTTAACGGATCGCCAGGCATTATCAAGCCTTTGAAATCTGCCGACCTGATTGAGGCCAGAGTGCCAGAGATAGACTATTCACAGCCGCGCCCCTCCGGCTCTCGCGACCTGTTTATGAAGCTGGGGGCTGAAGGACTTTCAAAATGGATACTTGAGCAGAAAAAATTGCTGATTACAGACACAACCATGCGTGATGCCCACCAGTCAAACCTGGCCACTAGGGTTAGGACATATGATCTCCTGAAGATATCAGAACCGACCTCATACCTGGGGGCAGACCTATTTTCACTGGAGTGCTGGGGAGGCGCAACCTTTGATGTATCCATGCGGTTTTTAAGGGAGGACCCCTGGCAACGGCTGCACAAGTTATCCGAGACAATTCCCAATATCCTCTTTCAGATGTTATTAAGGGGAAGTAACGCCGTGGGATATACAAACTACCCGGACAATGTTGTACAAAAATTTGTGGAGGAGGCTGCAAACTCTGGAGTTGACATTTTCCGTGTCTTTGACTCCCTTAACTGGACCGTTGGTATGCAGGTGGCAATGGAGGCGGTCAGAAAGAGCGGCAAGATCTGTGAGGCTGCCATCTGCTATACCGGTGATATTACGGATCCCAAACGAGACAAGTATCCTCTTGAATACTACGTGAATATGGCTAAAGAACTGGAAAAGATGGGGGCCCATATCCTGGCAATCAAGGACATGGCCGGCCTGCTGAAACCTCTGGCAGCCTACAAACTGGTCAAGGCACTCAAGGAACAGATCGGCATTCCTGTACATCTGCACACCCATGACACATCAAGCAACGGCTCCGCCATGCTGCTAAAGGCCAGTGAAGCGGGAGTTGATATTGTGGATGCTGCACTTTCATCACTTTCAGGTCTGACAGCACAGCCTAATTTGAACTCACTGGTTGCTACCCTTGAAGGCAGCGAAAGAGACCCGCTGGTAAATGCTGCCGGCCTTCAAAAGCTTGCCAATTACTGGGAAACAGTGCGTGACTACTATGCGCCGTTTGAATCCGGCCTGAAATCCGGCACTGCCGAAGTCTACCATCACGAAATCCCCGGGGGCCAATATTCTAACTACAAGCCACAGGTAGCCGGACTAGGGCTCATTGAGCGTTGGGATGAATGTAAAGAGATGTATCACAAGGTTAATATGATGTTTGGTGATATTGTCAAGGTAACCCCATCATCCAAAGTGGTGGGCGATATGGCTATGTTCCTTGTCAAGAACAACCTGCAACCGGAAGATGTCTATACAAGCAATGAAGATATGGCCTTCCCTGAATCAGTTGTTGGAATGTTCAAGGGAATGCTTGGCCAGCCATACCAGGGATGGCCGCAGGAATTGCAGAATATTATTCTTAAAGGTCAGCAGCCGATTACATGCCGTCCGGGTGAACTGCTTGAGCCGGTTGATTTTGAGGAGGAGCGGGAAAAGCTGGAGGAAAAGGTAGGACACCGGATTGATGACAAGGCATTGATTTCGAACATCCTGTATCCCAATGTATACCCTGAATTTGACAGATATCGTCAGGAGTTCTCAGACACCTCGGTTATACCTACGCCGATATTTTTCTATGGCCTGGAGCCTGGCCAAGAGACCTCGATTGAGATTGAACCAGGCAAGACCCTGATTATCAAGCTGAATGCCATCGGCAAGTTACAGGCCGACGGTACGCGTGCCGTTTATTTTGAACTTAATGGTAATAACCGCTCTGTTGTGGTGCGTGACCAATCCATACAGAATAGCGACTTTATTCGTGAAAAGGCAGAAAAAGGCAATCCTGCCCATCTTGGCGCTCCGATGCCTGGCAAGGTGATCAAGCTGAATGTCAAGGCTGGTGATGATGTAAAAGCAGGAGATGTGCTTATGGTAACAGAAGCTATGAAGATGGAGACCAATATCAAGGCAAAAGCAGATGCAAAGGTTGCCGAAGTCAAGTTCAAGGAAGGTGACAAGGTTGAAAAGGAAGACCTGGTCATAATAATGGCTTGATTCAGGCCTGTTGGACAAACTGGAGAAAATTTTATGACTACCCCGTTACTGATTGCGAGAAATCAGCAGACTGATCTCTTCTTGTTGCCCGAAATGGGGAATCGTCACGGTCTGATCACAGGTGCAACTGGCACAGGCAAGACCGTTTCGTTGCAAACATTGGCTGAGCGTTTTTCATCAATCGGCGTACCATGCTTCATGTCAGATATAAAAGGTGATCTTTCAGGTATTGCAAAACCCCGAGGAAATAACCTGAAGGTTGAAGAGCGATTAGCACTGCTGGGTATTACCGACCATCCGCACTGCTCTTTCCCAGTCACCTTCTGGGATACCTTTGGTGAGCAAGGTCATCCGGTCAGGGCCACTGTATCCGATATGGGACCTTTACTGCTTGGACGGATGCTTGAGCTGAATGACACACAACACGGTGTACTGAATCTGGTTTTCAAAGTAGCCGATGACAATGGCCTGCTTCTGCTTGATCTCAAGGACCTGCGCGCCATGCTGCAGTTCGTTGGTGACAATGCCAAGAGCCTTACCACCGACTATGGCAATGTTTCGGCTGCCAGTATAGGGGCTATCCAGCGCGGGTTGCTTGAATTGGAAAGCCAGGGTGGTGATAAACTGCTTGGTGAACCGATGCTTGATATCAACGATCTGCTGCAGACCGACCGTGGTCTCGGGGTAATCAACATCCTTTCTGCTGATCGTCTGATGCAGTCCCCCAAAATGTACGCCACCCTGCTATTGTGGCTGCTTTCAGAGCTTTTTGAAAATCTTCCTGAGGTTGGTGACCTTGACAAGCCCAAACTGGTTTTTTTCTTTGATGAAGCCCATCTGCTTTTTAATGA
This sequence comes from Trichlorobacter lovleyi, assembly GCA_020721175.1. GTDB lineage: Bacteria > Desulfobacterota > Desulfuromonadia > Geobacterales > Pseudopelobacteraceae > Trichlorobacter > Trichlorobacter lovleyi_A. The sequence goes on from DYNH01000070.1 coordinate 11,496, forward strand.
TGCACCTTCATCCCTTGTGGACAAGATTGAACAGGTTGTGCGTCTGATACGGTCCAAAGGGGTAGGTGTTTACTTTGTAACCCAGAGCCCGACAGATATCCCTGATAAGATACTGTCTCAACTGGGCAACCGGATACAACATGCCCTGCGGGCCTTCAGTCCCCGAGATCAGAAGGCTGTCAAAGCGGCTGCAGAAACCATGAGAAACAATCCAGAACTTGATGAAGTTACTGCTATTACAGATTTATCAGTGGGTGAGGCACTGGTTTCCATGCTGGATGAAAAGGGTCGGCCCGGCGTGGTGGAAAGGGCCTTTATTGTTCCGCCAACAGGGCAGATTGGTCCGCTTACACCGGATGAACGCCGGAACCTGATCCGCAATTCACTGGTAGCCGGGGTATATGATACCCCGATTGACAGGGATTCGGCATTTGAGAGGCTTAAGGCCAGCAAAGCAGATGACACAACATCCGATCCGGAGAGCTCATCAACTGCTGGCTTTGGAAGTATGCTTGGTAATCTGCTGGGAAATGGCGGGAATAACCGCCGAAGAGATGGATTTGTGGAAGCGTTTGCAAAGAGCGCAGCCAGAAGCGTAGGAAGCCAGTTGGGCAGGGCAATTGTCAGAGGTGTGCTTGGCTCTCTTTTTGGAGG
>DYNH01000071.1 GCA_020721175.1 Trichlorobacter lovleyi
TATCTCAGCAAGTTCATTGTCGAAAAGTTCATACTGGAGAACTCCGGCTTTTAACCTAACCGCAATGAGGCCACGCACCCGAATACGGTTGCCGTTTATGCGTCAGCAATGCCAAACAGAATCACCGGTTGACACCGCAAGCATGAATATATTACTGTTCACAATCCTACAAATGTCTGATTTGACAATAACAAAAAAAAATTACAAAGGAGGCCTCCTGTGAGAAGTGATATGATTAAAAAAGGTCTAGAGCGTACGCCGCACCGCGCCCTGCTGAAGGCTACTGGTGTACCACAAAGCCAGATGGAACGTATGTTTATCGGTGTTGCCACCAGTTTTACGGATCTGATTCCTGGCCATGTAGGAATGAGAGATCTGGAGCGGTTTATTGAAAAAGGCATCCATACCGGAGGGGGGTATGCCCAGTTTTTCGGGATTCCGGGGGTCTGTGACGGGATTGCGATGGGGCACAAAGGGATGCATTACTCTCTTCCTACACGTGAGCTGATAGCCGACATGGTAGAATCGGTAGCAGAGGCGCATCGTCTTGATGGTCTTGTACTGCTGACCAACTGCGACAAGATCACCCCCGGAATGCTTATGGCAGCAGCACGCCTTAATATACCATGTATAGTTGTTACCGCAGGGCCAATGCAGGGTGGAAGAGGCGCTGATGGACGTACCTATTCGTTTGTATCTGACACCTTTGAAGCTATGGCCCGGTACAAGGCTGGCGTAATTGATGCCAATGAGCTACAGGTCTGTGAAGATAATGCCTGCCCTGGAATGGGATCCTGTCAGGGGCTGTTTACCGCTAACACAATGGCTATTCTGACTGAAACCCTGGGTATGTCGCTGCCACGCTGCGGCACAGCCACTGCTGTTTCTGCAATGAAGCGCCGGATAGCCTTTGCGTCTGGAGAAAAGATTGTTGAACTTGTGAAGAATGACATTAAACCCCGTGACATCATGACCCGCGCTGCCTTTGAAAATGCGATCAGGGTTGATCTGGCACTGGGCGGTTCAACAAATACCGTACTGCATCTTCTGGCGATTGCACGTGAGGCCGAAGTAGAACTGCCCCTTGAAACCTTTGACCTGCTTGCCAAGGAGACCCCGCAGATTGCAACCATGAATCCTGCAGGACCGCATCTTGTAGAAGACCTTGACGTTGCTGGAGGTGTCAGTGGAGTGTTGAAACAGTTGGGTGACAAGATTAATGATACACAGACTCTTTTTGGACTGACAACACATCAACTTGCGGCCAGTGTCGAAAATATTGATGAAAAGGTAATTCGTCCGCTGTCCGCTCCGGTCAAGAAAGAGGGTGGCATTGCAGTCATGTTTGGCACTATTGCACCAAAAGGGGCAGTTGTAAAACAGTCAGGGGTTTCGGACAAAATGATGACCTTTGAAGGGGTTGCCCGCTGCTTTGATTCTGAAGAACTGGCCATGGCTGCCCTGATGGATGGTATTATCAAGGCTGGTGATGTAGCTGTCATACGCTATGAGGGCCCTAAAGGTGGTCCGGGTATGAGAGAGATGCTTGCCCCCACCTCAGCCCTGATGGGACTTGGTCTTGGTGATTCAGTGGCACTGATTACTGATGGCCGCTTTTCCGGCGGTACACGCGGTCCCTGTGTTGGACATATCTCACCGGAAGCAGCGGAAGGTGGCCCGATAGCACTGATTGAAGATGGAGACAGGATCAGGCTCGATATCCCAAACCGCAGGCTTGATCTGCTGGTTGATGAAGATGTTCTGGCCAAGAGACGTGCGGCATGGACTGCACCTGCGCCAAAGATCAACACCGGCTGGCTGGCACGCTACGCCAAAGTTGTGACATCCGCCTATACTGGAGCAGTTACAACAGCCTGATTATCAGGAGCTTTTGGCTCCTACACCCCGGCCTCGGGCCATATACAGAAAAGGAGGAATCTTGCCATGAAAAAGTTGCTGTTCCTGTTGATTGCTTTTATTCTGGCATTTGGTGTCACCGCCTGCAAAACTGACGAATCCGCCATACGTGACGCCAGTTCACTGCTGCTTTCAGCAAAAGAGGTTAAGGATATTTTTGCAGGCAATACAATTACCTCTGCCGACGGCAATACATATTATTTTGATCGCAGTGGCCTGGTTACTGGCAAGGGAGCATACGGCGACAAGAACAGGGGAAACTGGAACATCACGCCTGAAGGGCAAATCTGTTTCAGCAACTGGAATGCAAACTTTGCGCCCAGCGCCTGTTACAAGGTTTTTTTTGATAACAATTCCCAGCAACGTAAGCTGGTTGATATCAATGGAAATGTCAAATATGTGATCATCAATATTTTAACGGGAAATCCCAACAATTTTTAATTATCTACGAGGTATTGCATGAAGATGAATGGAGCGCGTATTTTACTTGAGAGCCTCAAGCGCGAGGGGGTGGACCTTGTGTTCGGCTACCCTGGCGGTACGGTAATCAACCTGTATGATGAACTTATGAACATGCGGGAGATTCGCCATATATTGCCCCGACATGAGCAGGGCGGCACCCACGCTGCTGACGGCTACGCCCGTGCCAGCGGCAAGGTAGGTGTTGCCATTGCGACTTCCGGTCCCGGTGCAACAAATACTATTACCGGTATTGCCACTGCCTATATGGACTCTATCCCGATGGTGATTATAACTGGCCAGGTGCCTACCCCGCTGATCGGTAACGACGCCTTTCAGGAGGTCGATATAATTGGCATTACCAGACCAATCACAAAACACAGTTTTCTGATCAGAAGTGCCAAAGATATCCCGGCCATTGTACAAAAGGCGTTTTATATAGCCCGTTCCGGCCGTCCGGGACCGGTTCTGATTGACTTCCCCAAGGATGTCCAGATTAGCCAGGCTGAGTTTAAGTGGCCTGAAAATGTAGATATACGCGGTTACAAACCTAACATTGAAGGTCACCAGCGTCAGATTGAAAAAGCAGTAGATATGATGCTTGCTGCCAGAAGGCCTGTAATGTATGTAGGCGGTGGTGTAATATTGGCCAATGCAGCGGCAGAACTAACTGACCTGGCCCGCACAATGCAAATCCCTGTAACAACAACCCTAATGGGTCTGGGATCCTTCCCTGAAAGTGATCCACTTTCATTAAAAATGCTCGGGATGCATGGCGCTTACTGTGCCAATATGGCAATCACCCACACTGATCTGGTAATTGCCGTGGGTTCCAGATTCGATGACAGGGTAACCGGCAAGATTGCCACATTTGCCCCTCATGCAAAGATTATACATATTGACGTAGACCCAACTTCAATCAGAAAAAATGTCAGGGTTGATCTGCCTATTGTTGGTGATACCAGGGATGTGCTGGCAAAAATGCTGGAATATGCAAAAAATCATCCAGACAAGGTTGCGGCGCTGCACAGTGCCATGGAGGCCTGGCACGAAGATATCAGCGGCTGGAAGGAAAAGCATCCGATTGGTTATAAAGCCAGCACCAGTATCATAAAACCTCAGTATGTAATCCAGAAACTTAGAGAACTTTCTGATGATGATGCCATAATGGCCACAGATGTTGGACAACACCAGATGTGGGTCGCCCAGTTTTTCGGTTTTCAACTGCCGCGCACACTGCTTACATCCGGTGGTCTGGGAACTATGGGATACGGACTTCCAGCAGCAATGGGAGCGCAGGCAGCCTTTCCAAAACGTCAGGTTCTATGCGTTTGCGGTGACGGTGGGGTACAGATGAACATGCAGGAGATGGCAACCCTGGTTCAACAACGTCTGCCAGTAAAGATTATCATCCTCAACAACAACTTCCTGGGAATGGTTCGTCAGTGGCAGGAGCTGTTCTTTGACAAACGCTATTCCCAGACATGTCTTGAACTTCCAATGGACTTTGTCAAGCTTGCCGAGGCATATGGAGCAAAAGGGCTTAAGGCTGACAAGCCATCAGAGGTTGAACGTGTGCTAAAGGAGGGGCTTGCCCACAAAGGGCCTGTGATCATGGAATTCAAGATTGCACGGGAAGAGAAGGTGTTGCCGATGGTCCCTGCCGGGGCGTCGTTGAATGAAATGGTGTTAAACGCCTAGGGATTTGGAGGAATCTAAAAAATGCAACATACCATATCGGTTGTGGTTGAAAATGAATTTGGCGTACTGTCCCGGGTTGTGGGACTGTTTTCCGGCAGAGGTTTTAACATTGATTCACTCTCTGTAGCGCCGACAATGGATGAATCACTTTCAAGAATTACGATTGTTACCCGTGGTGATGATGCCATTCTTGAGCAGATCAGCAAGCAGCTTAACAAACTGGTGGATGTAATCAAGGTGCTTGACTTCAGTGACGGTAGTGCTATTGAAAGGGAAATGGCCCTGATTAAGGTTGCTGCAGAGGATGACAGCAGGGCCGAAGTCTTGAGGATAGTAGATATTTTCCGTGCCAAGATAGTTGATGTTACGCCCAAGTCTTACACAATTGAGATCACGGGGAACCCCAGCAAAATAAATGCCATTCTTGATCTTTTAAAACCCCTCGGCCTGAAAGAACTGGTGCGCACCGGTGCTGTAGCCATCGGGCGAGGTCCAAAGGGCTGGAAGGGATAACTGACCATTTACATTGTTGTTACCAGGCCTGCTTTCAACCAGCCTCCCCCTGATATTCAGGAGAGAGGCTGGTGGCCAGCCACCTCTGAAAACAATCAGGATTGACACAAACAGATATTATGTAGTAGCTTGCGCAAATTTTATCACCTGATAACAGGAAAATTAACCGGAATAAGGGAGAATTGAAAAACATGAAGATTTACTATGAAAATGACTGTGAGATTGCGACGCTTAAAGGTAAGCAGATCGCTATCATCGGTTACGGCAGCCAGGGACATGCCCATGCAAACAACCTCAGACAGAGCGGCCTTGAAGTAATCGTCGGGGAACTCCCGGGCTCAGACAACTACAGAAAGGCTGAAAACGCCGGATTTAAGGTTTCTGACGCAGCCTCTGCTGTCAGCAAGGCCGATGTTGTGGTTATATTGCTGCCTGATGAACTCCAGGGCGATATTTATCAAGCAGCCGTAGCCCCCAATATCAAAGATGGCGCATACCTGATGTTTGCTCACGGCTTCAATATCCATTACGGCCAGATTGTACCGGGAAAAGAGATCAACGTATTCATGGTAGCTCCCAAAGGTCCTGGTCACCTTGTAAGAAGCCAGTATGAATCAGGCGGGGGGGTTCCGGCCCTGATTGCCGTACATCAGGACCCATCCGGCAACAGTCGGCAGGTCGCACTCGCATATGCTGCCGGGATTGGAGCTGCAAGGGCCGGGGTAATCGAGACTTCATTCCGTGAAGAGACCGAAACTGACCTTTTTGGTGAGCAGGCAGTCCTCTGTGGTGGTACAACAGCACTTGTAGCAGCAGGCTTTGAGACTCTTGTCGAGGCCGGCTATGCCCCTGAAATGGCTTATTTCGAGTGCCTGCATGAGCTTAAACTGATAGTTGACCTTATGTACGAAGGCGGAATAGCCACTATGCGTTATTCCATCTCTAACACTGCAGAATTTGGTGATTTGACCCGTGGACCAAGAATTGTAACAGATGACACAAGGGCAGAAATGAAAAAGATTCTGGAGGAGATTCAGACCGGCGCATTTGCAAGGGAATGGATCCTTGAAAACAAGGCAAATAAACCTGTATTCAATGCCTTGCGTCGTCGTGGAGCAGAACACCAGATTGAGGAAGTGGGTGCAAGACTGCGTGCCATGATGCCCTGGATTGGCAAAAACAAGGTTGTTGATAAAGAAAAGAACTAGCCATCATAACCAGCACAATAGCGAACCCCTGCCTGACTCGCTGGCAGGGGTTCGCATCTAAAGTTAAATCAGGCCTCCATGAAACCATCAAAAGCTGTCATAACCCCTGAAGGATACCCCTTTATCGCATATAGTTCGGGTCTTTTCCTGTTTTTATCTGCCGGTGCCTGGCTATATGCATCTGTGGCGTTGGCGGTGCCTGCATTGTTGACACTGCTGCTTGTCATTTTTATAACTTCATTCTTCAGAAACCCTGAACGTAAGCCGCCAGTTGACGAATCACTGATGGTAGCACCGGCAGATGGTTCCATTGTCTATGTCGGTCCTGCTGACGAGGAACACCTGGGTGCATGTCAGAAAATCAGCATTTTTATGACTATATTCAATGTTCATGTCAACAGAGTGCCTTTTTCTGGTGTGGTTATTGACAGCTTCTACAAAACCGGAAAATTCTATGATGTCCGTCACTCAAGGGCATCATGCGAAAATGAACAGTCCGGCCTGCTGATTGAGACTGCGGAAGGAACCAGATATGTATGCGTACAGGTTGCCGGTCTGATAGCCAGGCGCATCCTCTGCTACACTGGTGTTGGGGAGCAACTGGAGCGGGGCAGCCGTTATGGCATGATCCGTTTTGGTTCACGTCTTGACATCTATTTTACCGAAGGTTTCAAGCCTCTGGTAACAATGGGGCAGATTACCGTTGCAGGTGAGACGCCAATTGCTCAGTTTGCTGAAAAACCCATCGGGGAGTGCGCTTGATGAGTTCGCATGATCCTCAGGAAGAACCCTGCAAAAAGGCGGAAAATATTCGTCGCGGAATATACATCCTGCCTAATCTGGTTACTGCTGGCAGCCTGTTTGCAGGCTTTTACAGTATGGTTGCCACATTAAACGGAAATTACGGAACTGCGGCAACCTGGATTTTCATTTCGGCTATCTGCGATGGACTGGATGGCAAGGTGGCCAGGATGACCAATACAACCAGCCAGTTTGGAGTTGAATTTGATTCACTGGCAGATCTGGTAGCGTTCGGGGTTACCCCGGGGTTGATGATGTACGCCTGGGCGCTGCGTCCCTTTGGGCGACTTGGCTGGCTGGCTGCTTTTCTTTTTGTTGTGTGTGGAGCCCTGCGTCTGGCCCGATTTAATGTTCAGGTCACAACGGTAGAAAGCAAACGGTTCATCGGCCTCCCGATTCCTGCTGCAGCAAGTATGGTGGCCTCAACAGTGTTATTGTTCAACCATTTCGGTTGGCCCAGTTCTTACAAGAGAATGGCTATTCTGGTGCTTATCTATCTTTTGGCTTTTCTGATGGTCTCAAGCATCAAATATTACTCTTTTAAAGATCCTGAGCTAATCAAGAAGCAACCGTTTGGTTTCCTGGTGCTGGCTGTGGTACTTCTGATTATCGTGGCAACAGAACCTGCCATTATGGTCTTTGTCCTGATGCTTCTGTATGTACTTTCCGGTCCTATAACCATGTTGATAAGCTGGCCTCGCCGTCGTCGTCTTGAAATGGCTATTCATAAGAGACATGAGGAGTTTTTACATGAATCTCAGCTCAGAGGGGATGAATCTTCGCATGAAGGCCGTCAACACTGATTTCCAGGATTGCAAATGAATGAAACGTTGCCTGATTGGTCATTGTTCCTGGATTAAGCAGCATCAAACCATCACGCTCTTCCGCCATTGCCAGATGGGTATGTCCGTAGAGTACCGCTTGCACACCGGCTTCCAGACCATGCCCAATCAATTGCGACAGACCGGCCTTGACACCATAGCGATCCCCATGGCACAACAGAATTCGAACCCCTCTCCACTCGGCAATCAATTCAGATGGGGCCTTAGAGCCAAGGTCACAGTTACCGGCAACCCTTAAAACAGGACAGTTTTCCACTTCCGCAAGCAATGCGACATCTGTCTCACCGTCTCCGAGGTGTAACACGGCATCAATTTTTCCTGCCGCCTGATATGCCTTGAATATTGCTGCCTGGTTGCCGTGGGTGTCTGAAATAACAAGAAAACGCATAGTTATCCTTACTCTTAAGCTGTGCTTATCGCATGGAGAAAATGATGTCTGCTAAAAAAACAATTTTAATAACGTCAGGCTGTATCATGTTTCTGCTACTGCTTTTTATAGGTAGCGTACTGTTGGCTCGCATGATTTTCAGTGATGATCAGAAGGTCATCAAAGAAGGACAAGGAGTTGGTCTGGTTGAAGTCAAGGGGATGATTGTTGACTCAAAGGAACCAATCCGGCAGTTACGCTATTTTCTTAAAAAAGATTCTGTCAAGGCTGTAGTCTTGAGGATTGACTCCCCGGGAGGTGTAGTTGGGCCTTCACAGGAAATCTACGAGGAGGTGGGCAAGCTTGCAGCCAGAAAAAAAGTTATAGTCTCAATGGGTAGCCTGGCTGCCTCCGGTGGATATTACATCGCCGCCCCTGCAACGCTTATCTATGCCAATCCTGGTACTATCACTGCCAGTATAGGTGTTCTTATCAAATTTTCAAACCTTGAAGGCCTGTTCGGCAAGATCGGGATCAGCTCAGCCACCATAAAAACCGGTTCGTTTAAAGACGCCGGCGCCCCGGACCGGCCACTTTCGGCTGAAGATCGGGCCATGTTTCAGGCCCTTATTGACAGTACCCACGAACAGTTTGTAAAGGCAGTTGCAGACGGACGCAAGCTGCCGGTTGAAGATGTACGCAAGATTGCAGATGGCCGGGTGCTGTCCGGAGAACAGGCCAAGTCCGTCAAGCTGGTTGACAGGCTGGGCAATCTGCAGGATGCCATAGAGGAGGCTGGCCGACTGGCAGGAATCAGCGGTGAGCCTGAAATTATACATCCCCCGAAAAAGAAGGTAAATTACCTCGAACTATTGACAGGGGAAGCAGAAGAGAAGTTCAACGGCATCATAAACAAGGCAGCAGGACGCGGGCTGCAGGTAACTTACGAATAAAGACTGCCTGTGCCCGCCCTGTATTGTAAATACTATTTACGATCCCTGAGGCGACTATGGGCTTCAAGCAGGATTCTTTCAGTTGTTTCCCAGTTAATGCAGGCATCTGTTATGGAAACACCGTATTTAAGCTGCAGATGGTCCGTTGGTACCTTCTGATTGCCTTCCTCAAGATTACTCTCTATCATCAGGCCGGAGATTGACTGGTTACCTGCAACCACCTGGCTGATTACATGTTCAAGCACCTCTGGCTGCTTGCGGTAATCCTTATTGGAATTTCCATGACTGCAGTCAACCATGATGGTAGAAAACTGGCCATTTTTTTTGAGAATATCTTCCGTATGGGCTATATCTTCAGGGGTGTAATTGGGCTTGCGAGAGCCACCCCTTAAAACGATATGAATATCGGGGTTACCTGTGGTCTGTATTATAGAAGCACGGCCTTCCCGGTTGATACCAAGAAAACTGTGGGGAGCGCGGGCCGAGATCATTGCATCAATCGCGATCTGCAGATTGCCGTCGGTTCCATTTTTAAAACCGATCGGAAAGGATAAACCGCTGGCCAGTTCACGATGCGTCTGGGACTCAGTAGTGCGTGCACCTATGGCCCCCCATGTAATAAGGTCAGCCAGATACTCAGGAGTAATTGGATCAAGCATCTCATTGGCAACCGGCACCTCAAGGTCAGTCAGACGGCAAAGCAGGCCGCGTGCAATACCCAAACCCTTTGAAATATTGTGGGTGCCATCCATGCCCGGATCATTTATCAGGCCCTTCCAGCCAACCGTAGTACGGGGCTTTTCAAAGTAGACCCGCATTACCAGCACCAACTGGTCACTAACACGACGGGATAGCACTGAAAGACGTTTGGCATATTCAACAGCAGCATCAGGATCATGAATAGAACATGGACCAACTACTATCATCAGACGCCTATCCCGACGATTCAGAATATCTTTAACCTTTTCGCGACTTCGGGATACAAATTCACGGGCACTGTCAGTCATCGGGAAAACCTGCCGCAGATCAGCCGGCGCAATAATCGGAGTAATAGCTGAAACCTTCAGATTGTTTGTCTTTATCATTTTTAAAGCCTTTCTGTTGTGCCTTTCTGTTATCTTTTAAAACATATTATCCTTCTACTGGATTGGGGAAGCAGTTGTCAAATTCAAACCTGTTTAATCATCTCAAAAAAGCCGTTTTTCTCGACCGTGATGGCACTATAAACACTGAGAAGGAGTATCTGTATCGTATAGAAGAGTTTGAATTTATCAACGGAGCTACAGATGCCATTTGCCTGTTGAACCGTTCCGGACACCTGGTTATTGTTGTAACCAACCAGTCCGGAGTGGCACGTGGATACTATGATGAGCAGGATGTCATAAAGCTTCATCAGCATATTGACAAACTGCTCGCCAATGCAGGCGCACGTGTGGATGCCTGGTACTATTGCCCCCACCACCCTCAGGGCAGGGGGAGATATGCTAAACAATGCACCTGTCGCAAGCCTCTGCCTGGAATGCTGTTTAATGCAGCGGAAGAACTTGCTGTAGACCTCTCATCTTCCTGGATGGTTGGTGACAAGATTGCGGATGTTGAAGCAGGTATGGCGGCAGGATGCAGATCTGTGCTGGTGCTTACAGGTTACGGGACTGAAGAGCGTTGCAGGTTGCCGTACGGGGTAGAATCATGTTCAGATATTATGGAAGCGGCGAAACTGATTACGGCTGTTTGACAGCAAGTTAAAGCCTGTGATAATGCTGTTGCCAGAATTGTAACTAACAAAGGCATTCCTTTCATGGCCAGACCAGTTCAGCATTAGCGAAATATCTGTCTGTTGCAGAGCAGGCGATGTTCACCGTTAGCCTGTCAAAGGGCAAATCAGAACTTTTACAATAACCCTGGATTTCAGGTCTGTGCAAATATTTCAGGACAACTTTACATACTAATATGTTCGACTTCTTACGTAAATATTCAACAACAATCCTGATTGGGGTAGTCATAACAATTGCCCTGATCTTTTATTCACTTAATCTCCCTCGTTCACACAAGGCCAATGCACTTGAAAACGGCGTAAACAGCACACTGGCTCCGGTGCAGAAACATGCCTTTCGCGGTGGAAGTCTGTTTATAGATATCTGGCGTGACTATATTAATCTTGTAGATGTAAAACAAGAAAACAGAAATCTCAGGAATGAGATGAAACAGTTACAGAACGCACTGGTTCAGGCTGATGAAGCGGTGCGTGAAAATGAACGTTTAAACAGACTTCTTGAACTGCGCTCTGCAATTAAAGCTCCTGCAGTGGCTGCCAGGATTGTTGGTGAAGATGTAACTCCCTGGTTTCGATCCCTTTCGATTGATAAAGGCAGCTCCTCTGGTGTGAAGGAGGGGATGCCGGTTCTGGCTGCTGACGGAATAGTTGGTCAGACAGTCAAGGTAACAACAAATTCAAGCCGGATACTGCTTTTAACTGATCACGCCAGCAGTATATCCGCCATGATCCAGCGGTCCAGGGCTAGGGGAGTTGTAAAGGGACGTAATGACAATCTCTGTTCCCTTGAGTTTGCCATGCGCGGTGAGGATGTGCAGGTCGGTGATATTGTCATAAGCTCCGGTATCGGCATGGTCTTTGATAAAGGATTACCCATCGGTGAAGTGACAATGGTAAAAAAGGGGGAGTACGGTATATTCCAGACTGTTGATATCCGACCGGCTGTAAACATAGCCCATCTTGAAGAAGTCCTGGTAGTGCTGCGTGTTCCAACTGATTGAGAGAACTGTCTGATGACTCTGTTTTTAAAGGTAACATTATTGATTATCGGGCTGGTAGTTTTGCAGACATCGGTACTCCCCCAATACATAATATCATTATACAAGCCGGACCTGCTCTTGATTCTGATGGTATTTCTTGCATTGCGCACTCCCCTTTCAACCAGTCTTCCTGCTGCCTACTGTCTGGGATTACTTAAAGATTGCGTGAGTGGTCTCTATCTGGGGCTGAACGCATTCTCGTTTATAATTGTATATCTGGCATTAAAACTCTTGTCAGACCGACTCTATGTACAGAATTCTATCCTGCTTGTTCTGACCGTCACAATCTCCACGGCAGCCGTCATGTTGATCAACCTGATGCTGCTTTCAATTTTTTCCCAGGCTTCGGGATTAATGTCCTCTCTGCTGACCGCTATTGTGCCTCACCTGCTAACGAATGCATTTGTTGCATCGCTTGTTGCAGCAATACCTGAAGAGTATCTGGTTAAGGCTGTCAGATGAACAACTTTAGCTGGGGTAAATTGTAGTT
>DYNH01000072.1 GCA_020721175.1 Trichlorobacter lovleyi
CAACAGTTACCGTTTTTATAATTAATCAAAAGAGACTTCAAATGACCTTTGACCCATCATGCTGGATACGTTTACAGGGGACTGACAAGCCGTTGTGGCTCTGCCCTGACCGCCCTTCATGGTTTGTTCCTACCTCTGCCGGAGACAGGCTGCTGCAGCAGGTGGCATCCGGTTCTTCTGACTACAACCTTGAAAGTCTGGCCTTTCTGCAACGGCTTCCTGAATCATACAAAGACAACTATCATGGACGTCATGCATTACTCTCTGATATTCCAGTGCTTTCAGAACTCTGGCTGCATATCACGGATCGCTGCAACCTTGCCTGTCGCCATTGCATGTTCAGTTCAGGACCGGATGCAGTGCATGAACTTTCACTTAGCCAGTTAAAGAGACATGTTGAAGATGCGGCTAGACAGGGGTGCCGTCTGTTTGCCCTGACCGGTGGAGAGCCCCTTGTACACCCTGATTTTAAGGCTCTGATAGAAAATATCCTTTCCATACCAGACAGCCAGATAGCCATACTGACCAATGGTCTGCTGCTTGAAAAACGGTTCCTCTCTTCATGGCCAAGAAAACGGATCCATCTGCAGATTAGTATTGATGGCAGGCCGGAACATCATGAAAGCCTGAGGGGAAGGGGAAGTTTTGAAAGGGTTGAACAGCAATTATACTGGCTTAGGCAAGCAGATTGGCCTTTTACCCTTAGCTGTTGCGTCACCTCGGACAATGCGAATGACCTGACCTGGTTTGTTGAGTATGCCGCAGAACAGGGAGCGGCAGCAGTTCACTTCATGTGGCATTTTGTCAGGGGTAGAGGGGATGGCGAACAGCACGTTGATCCTGTCAAACTGCTAGATCCCGTTCTGAAGGCGATTAAGCGTTCTGAAGAACTAGGGATTACTATTGATAATATTGAGAGCCTGAAAGGGCAGATATTTGCCCCACCCGGGACGATTCACGATGCTTCAAGCGCAGGATGGGAGGCTGCTGCAATTGGACCTGACAATCAGCTTTACCCCTCGGCTGCAACCATTGGTCTGAAGGAGCTTGCAACTCCTCTGGAAAAGGGATTGCAATATGCCTGGGAGAATAGCCTTGTCCTGAAGAGTATCCGCCAGACCTCTGCTAAAGCCCTTTCAGACCCGTGGCGTTATCTGCTTGGCGGCGGAGACCTTGATCACTGTTACCATAACAACGGCAGTTTTATCGGCGCAGATCCATATCAGCCCCTATTGGAAAATCTGGTGTTACACCTGATTTCCCAGGCAGCAGGAAGATTTCCAGAACCTGAAGGTCTTGCTGTGTGCCTTAAGATGGGGGAACTGCTTGTAAGCTGCGGATCGCATGGAGCTGTTGCTGTATGTCATACCAACTGCCTGCTTTCCCTTGATGGATCTACTGACAGCCGCAGTCAGGTTGGGGCTTATTATGCCGAGGCTGTGGGGGATAAACGGATTGAAATCCTTAACCAGGTAAACTATGAAAAAAGCCTTATAGAGCATATACCAGCAGCTTACCGTTTTAGGGGATACGGGTGCGGCAGCCCTGTAATGGATGCCGAGATTAAACCTGGTGAGCGGGTGGTTGATTTAGGATGCGGCAGTGGAGTGGAATGCTTTATTGCAGCCAGACTCGTGGGAGCTAAAGGATTGGTGACCGGTGTTGATATGCTGGATCCGATGCTTGAACTGGCGCGTAAAGGGGCAGATGAAGTACGTAATGCGCTGGGTTATAATAATCTGCTCTTTAAAAAGGGATTTCTTGAGCAGCTTCCGCTTGAGGATAATGAGTCAGATCTGGTGGTTTCAAACTGTGTATTGAACCTGTCAGTTGACAAGCGTTCTGTCTTTAGTGAGATTCTTAGAATTCTGAAGCCTGGTGGTCGCCTGGTGGCTGCGGATGTTGTCTGTGAGACTGAACCGGATGCCTCGATTCTTAATGATGATACCTTGCGTGGAGAATGTATAAGCGGGGCAATGACTCAGAAAGACCTTTTGGGGATATTGGAAGAAACCGGTTTTACCGGCTTCAGGGTTATAAAAAGGCTGCCATACCGTGTTGTACAGGATCATCCCTTCTTTTCCCTCACCTTCTCTGTTCAGAAGAAAGCCCTTTCCTTGCCGCAAACCGAAGATTCTCAGCAAGGGGTCAGGGTGATCTATCCAGGCCCGGCAGCCGGATTGCTTACTGCCTCCGGGCTCTGGCTCCGTCCCGGTCAGACAGTTTCAATCCAAAAGTCAGATGCAGAGCTGTTGGGAGAGCAGTTGTGGCAACTTGATGAAGACGGTTTTGTTACAAATGTTGCTATTGAGGCAGGAGCTAACTGTGCTTTGCCCCCTGAATCAAAGGTAACGGCTCCAAAGCCGCTTACATCAAGGCATGACAGCGGCTGCCTGGTATGTGGCGTCCCGCTGATTTATCATGCAACCGAAAAACAGGCGGTCTGCCATTTCTGCGGAAGAACCCTGGCGGCCAATGCCTGCTGTGAAAATGGTCACTTTGTATGTGACAGATGTCATACCGGCGATGCGCTGGAGCTGATAGAACATATCTGCCTGAATACAAGTGAGACTGAACCGGTTGCCCTGTTTCAGGAAACAAGAAAACATCCGGCAATTCCTCTGCATGGACCGCAATATCATGCCCTGGTGCCAGGTATTATGCTGGCATGTATCAGAAATGCCGGTTATCCGGTTTCAGATGAACAGATGCATACAGCTATTCACAGAGGCTCCGTAATTATCGGCGGCAGTTGTGCTTTTATAGGCATCTGTGGAGCTGCCACCGGAGTGGGCATAGCGTTTAGCCTCCTGCTTGAGGCAAATCCGCTCAAGGCATCGGCACGCCAGACTGTACAGAGAATTGTAAAGGAACTGCTTGAAGAGATTGCCGGTTATGAAGCAGCCCGATGTTGCCAGCGTGATTGCTGGATTGCATTACGCACAGGGGTGAAAATAGCCTCTGAACTGCTTAACCTGAATCTGTCTGAAGTTAAGCCGTTTGCATGTAGCCAGATGGCCCGTAACAAGGAATGTCTTGGAATGGAGTGCCCGTTGTGGCCTTGAGCATCTCTGTGGTCATTCCGGTTCTGAATGAACAGGAATATATAAATCCTGTTATCAGCCATTTGAGAAGATTGGACCAAACAGTTGAAATTATTGTTGTAGATGGTGACAGCTCAGGTTCAACAGTCAGTCTTATGTCAGACAGCAGCGTCACAAAAGTAATTACTGCAAAAGGGCGCGGGGTTCAGTTGTCTGCCGGCGCTGCATTGGCAAAGGGGGATATTCTGCTGATGTTACATGCCGATACCCTGCTGCCAGAGAATGCCTTTGAAGCCATAAGAGAAATCCTGGCAGACGGCACTATATGGGGGGCCTTCCGCCTGGGGGTTGCCTCAGCTTCCGGTCTCTACAGGATCATTGAACGGATAGTTGATCTCCGTTGCACTGTTTTCAAACGGCCATATGGTGATCAGGCTATTTTTATCCTGCGTGGCACATTAGATGAGATTGGTGGCTTACCCACGATTCCATTGATGGAGGATGTTGAACTTGTCCGCAGATTGAATAATGCCGGTTACAGGTTTGGCCTGCTGAAAGAAAGGGTAATTACATCATCCCGCCGTTGGCAGAGAGACGGAATTCTAATCAGAACCCTGCAAAACTGGTTGTTATTAATCAGGTACCTGACAGGCGCTGATCCAAACTACTTGGCGAGTAAATACCAATGACCCCTTCCAGGATGATAGCGCTTTTTGTGAAACCTCCCATCCCTGGCCTGGTCAAGACCCGTCTTGCCAGGGACATTGGCAATGATGCTGCCTGCAAGGTCTATTACAATATGGCTTGCAATATAATTGAGCAGATAAAGGCTAGTGGCATTCCAATGGCCCTGTTTTTTGATGGTGAGAATACAGAAAAATTACCTGAATACTGGATAGAGTCAGCTTTAAAAACTGCTGCCCAGAATGGTGAAGATTTGGGAATGCGTATGGCTAATGCCTTCAGAACCCTTTTTGATGATGGAGTTGAGCAAATTGTTCTTGCAGGCAGTGATATTTACGGCATGGATGCCGCCTATCTGAAAGAGGCATTTGAGCTTCTTGTAAAGCACGAAATGGTGATTGGCCCTGCTTTGGACGGAGGTTACTGCCTTGTGGGTTTTAATAAGGCCTCTTTTGACCAATCAGTTTTTTGTGGAATCCCCTGGAGTACAGAGAGGGTTTTTAAACTGACTATGGAATCTGCCACTATCAGCGGCCTTTTTGTAGCTGTTCTTGAACCATTGAGGGATATTGACAGGCTGGAAGATCTGCCTGCTCTTGTTCAGGAATCAATACAACCAAAAATCCATTCACAATTTTGATAACTGCCTGTCACGAAGCAACAAAATCAGCATATAGACCAGTCCGGCACAGACAGGCGCAAGCCAGATAACCGCTGGCAGCAGGTCTTCTTCAATCCATTGTCCGGTAATTGCATAGAAGATCAATACCCGGTAGGAAAGCAGAACCGACCAACTGAGAACTAGGCCAACCACTCCTGCGGAAAACGGCAAAAACAGCGCCAGATATAGTGCATACCAGGGATGGAGAGTAGGAGTAAGCAGCAAAAAAGAGATGACTATTGCGTAAAAGATTTTCACGCCTGCCTCTAATCCAGGCTCCTTTGATGTGCCGCCAGCTTTAGCACTGTTCCGCATAACAGGCCTGAGATGGAGCAGTGCCAGAACAGCCATAAACACAAAGGCCAGTATTAACCTGGCCCAGGAACCAGACGAGAGTGACTGGCGCAGTGTGCGAAACAGAAAACCGGAGAACTCCCAGTTGTGGATGTATATACCGAGTGTGTTCAAGCCGTTACCGATATCCGGCAGAAACGGGATGGTAACAGCGACTCCGCCTGCTATGGCGCCTGCCAGAAAAATCTTTTTTCCCCCGCGCCGGATGAGCATTAAAAGGCCCGGCAGGAAAACAAACGGCAGCAACTTGACCAGCGCTGCCCAGGAAAAGGTGATCCCGGCAAAGAAAAGTCTCTGCCTGTTATTGTTTTTTTCTGGTCTGTCCATAAATCCACTGCCCTGCAAAAGTGTCAGTGTCAGGACAATCAGGAATACGCCTGCTCCATCAATATGACCGGAAGCGGCTATTTCCAGCACAGGCAAGGGATGCCAGGCATACAGAACAGCGCGGGACGGATGCAGCCCCAAACAGGGCAGTAGTCGAATCAGCATGAAACAGGTAATCAGGTCAAGCAGCATCAGCATTAACTTCATGCCAGACACAGAACTACCGACAGCCCCGCCTGCAAAAAAAATCTGGGCTACAGGGGGATAGATGGTTACGTACTCGGGGTGATTGACCTGCCTGAGAAGATTCGCCAGCTCAGCGGTGGCAGGAATAACAGCAGCAGGTGAAAGTGTATATGGGTTATGACCAGACAATATCTGAACTCCATCCCAGAGGTAACGGTAGATGTCATCAGAAAGTTCCGGCGCCCGAAAAACAAACAAAAGTCGCAGTAACGCACCAACAATCAGAATTACAGCAGGCGGCCAGTCAATATAACCACGGTCAACAGAAAAAAGGGCCAGTGCCAGCAGACATGTTACCAGCGCACTGACTCCTGCCAGTTCCGGGGCAGATATCCTCAAGTCCGGAAATATAGTCAAATAACCAAAAGAGAGAGAAATAATGCAGGGAATAGCAATGGTAAGCAGTTTGGGCAAAGCAGTGCGAATTTTAGTCACAATCATTCTGGCATTTCCAACCCTGGCAGCTTTCGTTAGTACGGCACGGGCAGCAGATCTTGGCGTTATCGAAGCAGGGACTCTAAACAGCAATCTTTCGGCCTGGGTCATTCTTGATGCCAGACCAAAAGCAGACTGGCTGAAAGGGCATATTCCGGGTGCGAAGTCATTTTCCTGGGAAGACTATACCAGAACAGACGCACGGGGGGTACCTTATAAAATCTGGCCACCGGCTGAACTGGCAAAGGCACTGGGTGAAATGGGTATTGATGAGAATACTCCGGTTGTCATCTATGGTGATGCTGACAAGAGTTGGGGCGGTGAAGGCTGGGGCTGCTGGGCACTTGCCTGGCTTGGTCACAAATCTCCGCTAAGACTGCTTTCAGGCGGTATTCAAGCCTGGCGTAACCAGAATCTGCCACTCCATGAAGGTGCTGAAAAGATATCGGTACGGCATAAAAGATATACCCCTGCCCTGCAACCGCAGCTTGACATAACAACACCTGAACTGATCCGGCTTGGCTCTGCAATAACCTTGATTGACACCCGTTCTACAATGGAGTGGCTGATGGGCAAGATTCCAGGTGCGATCCATATCTCATGGGAGAAGTTTTACACAGGTAAGGAGCATCGTATAATTTCTGCCAGTGCATTAAAAGCACTGCTTCAGAAACATGGAGTGACACTTAACAGGCCGGTTGTCTATTACTGCACCGGAGGTATCAGATCAGGCTATACCTGGCTGGCCCACACCCTGGCAGGACTTCCCCCTTCAAAAAACCACGAAGGGGGGTACGACGAATGGAAAAAGCTGACTGGTAAATAACCTTGTACAGGCTGCCTGGAAAACTATGTCCAATTATCGCCGGTTTAACGCTGTTCATATTTTTAATTGAACATAACAAGACCTTTGCTACTCCAACACTGCCCAATGAACTTGGTAAAGGTTCTCAGGTCTGGCGTCTCAACCTTTTTGCTAAAAACCCTGCTACCTGGCAGATTATTGAAGGTGGCGCCACTGGTGAAATAACCATCTGCAGAACAACCGGAAGTTTCCGGTTAAAGGCTGTCGGCCTCCACCCTTACACTGAATATGCCCTGGTGCGTTATCAAGGCAGGCCTCCATTTGGCCAGGTATTAATGCGGATTATTACTGATAAAGATGGAACTGTAACATCAGCAGGCAGTTGGAAACAGTGGACCGGCAAGTTCTGGCTGGTATTGGGAAAAGATTTAAAGGGATATCCTGATAAATTCAAAACCGGGATGCAAGACAAACTAAAGGCATGGCGACCAGCCGAATATCTGTTTGAATCTGAGGAGTTGCGGGCTGATACAGATTAATAACACAAGCCAGGCAGACTAAATAGTTGTTTAGGTTGGGTTACATGAAACCGTAACCCAACCTACCAAGCTAAACTTTTTCAAGAAGCCACAATAGAAAAGGAGAACAATCATGCATTACCTTAAAATCATTGCAGTGTTTCTTATGGCTGTATTTGTCGCGGGTTGCGGTGAAAGCAGCAGCGTCAAAAAGCCCGTTTCCATTCATTACTACCAGAATGCGCCTGATCTTGTTGATGTAGTCCGATTTGAAACATTTGAGACAAATATGGTTAAGGCAGCAGAAAACGCTGTAATAGTCCTGGGTGATTCCCTGAAGGCCAGAGGGTATACTGTCTATGATACCAGCGGTATTGCAGCAATCCCAATAGCATCCAACGGCAGTTATGCATACAGATATGGAAATTTTCTTGTAAAGGTGGCAGAGGCAACCGGTGTGCGGTTGATAGAGGTCAGAATTCCGGCGCTTGAGCAGAAACTGCTTGCCGCTGATCCCAATGCTGTCTATGCCCTGCCATTCAGATTTGTAGTTGCTCCAGGACAGTATAACAACAGTCGTTATCTGCATATTTGCCTGGTTGACCCGTACAGCTACCTTTCTCAATTCACTCCATTTTCACAGATGCTTGCCACGGAACTTACCGCTGTACGCAGTGAACTGATGGCATATATCCAGGCAGCATTTCCAACCGCCAGCTTTGATCCCTCTTTTGCCCCCTCAACATTACCAGTCCCCACTGATCAGTTAGCGTTAATCAAGATTGCAGAAAAGCAGATTGGAGTAACCGGACTTGAAGGGGTTGCCAAACTTGTTCAGGCTGGAAATCTTTTGATGAAAACCAGTGCTCCACCCCACAGCTACACGGTTAATGACCAGGTGTACACCAAAGATTATGCAGCGCTTTTACCTGGGAACACCCTGTTTAAGGGATTTTTCAACTTCCCCCGTTTTTCTGCAATAAAAGACGGCAAAGTTGGAACAACCGCATATCCGGCATGGAAAATTAAAGATCAGAGCGCTCAGATGGAATGCCTGATTCAGAACAGCATCATCCATGCCTACGGCAAGACCGGTAGTGATGATCCAGGCCAGCGGATCAAATACACAACTTCTTCGGGTGATATCTATCAGTTGCAGATATTTGACGCCTATATCTCGCCGTTTTTAATCAACGCCGCAGGTGTAGGCCACTTTTCAACCCTGCCGATCAGTGTCTATATCAGAGAAACTTCACCTGGCTCAGGGGTTGCCGGTGTCTACCTGCAAAATCCGCTTTTTTCTGCAAAACGTTCTTTCCATGATCTGTCAGACTCAAAACTGGCAGCTAACAAACCTGCCTGGGATGCCAATCCGCTAAACAAGACAAAATGGCCTGTCTACACCAGGGATGAAATGGCGCAGTTCACACTGACAAAAATAAGTGCGCTAGTGGCTGAGTCACTTAAATAGAAAGGAACACCGACATGAGTATCTCCAAAATCTTGACTCTATTTTGTACTGTCAGCGCTGTAATTATCCTGACAGCCGTACAATCCCTTGCAGGGGCATGGACCATGCCGGCCGGCACATTTTACGATCGCTTTACATTTAATTTCTATTACGCCGGTAAAAACTTCAATGAGAGTGGAAACAGGGAAAACATGCCGTTTAACGGTGATTTTACCGACATAAATCTGAACAACTACCTGGAATACGGGATTACCGACCGTTTTACCCTGATTAACTCGATGTACTTCAAACATATCGAACGTGAAGACGATTACCGTGCTGAAAAGACCTACGGCATAGGCGATATTGATCTGGGGGTACGGGCAAAGCTGGCAGAAGGTTCTCTGGGTATTCTCTCATTACAGGGACTGGTTAAAATACCAGCCGCATATGACAGACATGACAGCCTTCCATTGGGTAACGGACAGTATGACCTTGAGTGGCGCTTGTTGTATGGGCGCTCTCTCTGGCCACTGATACCAGGTTACTATAACTTTGAACTGGGCTATCGTGTCCGTTTTGAAGCCCCTGCCGATGAATTCCGCTACCTGCTGGAGATCGGCTCTGACTTCACTGACAACATCTATGGACGGGTCAAGCTTGATGGCATCAAGAGCATGAACAACGGCAACAGCACCGATTCCAGTGATAACCCTACCACAACCAACAATTTTGATCTGGGCAAGCTTGATGTTACTCTCGGCTACAAACTGACAAAGGCGCTTAAGCTGGAAGCAGGATATACACCGGCACTCTACGGATGGCATACATCTGCCGGTTCCACCTATTCCCTGTCGCTGTCATTCCAGACAAATTGACAGAACTGCTATAAAAGGCAAGATTATCAGGCAGACTAGGAGGGTGTATTTTAACCCTCCCGCTTCCTTAAAGGAGATATAAAATCATGTACTTTGGGAAACAGATTGCACTTTTGATACCTGCCCTCAATGAAGAAGGGGCGCTTGGGGGTGTGCTTGAAAATCTGCCCGAAGGGATTGACCGGGTTGTTGTAGTGGATAACGGCTCAACAGACAACACCGCACAAGTTGCCTCCAACTGTGGGGCAAAGGTAATCAATGAGCCGGTGGTCGGTTACGGGAGGGCTTGCCTGGCCGGCCTGACTGTGTTGAGGAAAGACCCTCCGGATATTGTGGTTTTTTTGGATGCCGACGGAAGTGACGAACCATCATGCCTGACTGACCTGATTGCTCGGGTTGCAAGAGGAGAGGCGGATATGACACTGGGCCGCAGAATTCCGGCAGAAAGGGCAGCGCTTTCATTTCAGCAACGTTTTGGTCATGTACTGGCAACCGGCTTGATCAGGTTTTTCTGGAAACACCAATATCAGGACCTGGGCCCGATGCGGGTGATCGGCTGGCGGGCACTGGAAGACCTGGAAATGACTGATCAGTCCTTTGGCTGGACAGTTGAAATGCAGGTTAAGGCGCTTAGACATGGCCTGATAGTGCAGGAAATAGATGTCCCCTATTACCGGCGTCAGGCCGGCAGTTCAAAGATCAGCCGTACTGTTACAGGAACAGTCAGGGCAGGAAGCACCATCCTCTGGGTCATCGGCAGGGAACTGCTGGAAGAGACAACCCAATCTGCTTTAAAAAAGATACGAAGAGCTTTATGCTGGAATTAGTAATACCTGCCTTAACCGCATTGCATTTTGCTGCCCTGCTGGGACTCTGCCTCTACGGACTGCATCGTGTCTGGCTGATCCGCTGCCTGTACGCAGGAGATTTCAGCGTCCCTACAGTCCCGCCATCTTTTGCATCTTCTGATGAGTTACCATATATTACCGTACAACTGCCTCTATACAATGAAAGGTTTGTGGCAGAACGCCTGCTGGATGCGGCCGCCCGGCTTGACTGGCCAGCGGATCGGCTTGAGATACAGGTTCTTGATGATTCAGATGACGACACCTGTCATCTGGTTGATCAGCAGGTCAAACACTGGCAAAGGCAGGGGGTCAATTTTGTTGTAAAAAGAAGATACAACCGTGATGGCTACAAGGCAGGAGCCCTGGCACAGGGGCTTGCAGCAGCGCACGGTGAATTCATAGCTGTCTTTGACGCTGATTTTATCCCGCCTGAAGACTTTCTCCGCAGCACCATACCCTGGTTTAGCGAACCCGGGGTTGGCATGGTGCAGGCCAGATGGAGTTTTTGCAATGAAGAGCACTCCTGGTTTACCGGCATCCAGGCCCTGCTGTTGGGGCCACATTTCAGCATAGAACATCAGGTGCGCTACCGACGCGGACTCTATTTCAATTTTAACGGCACTGCCGGGGTATGGAGAAAAATTGCCATTGAGGAGGCTGGAGGCTGGCAATCCGACACAGTTACAGAAGACCTTGATTTGAGTTATCGCGCCCAGATGGCCGGATGGAGTTTTGTCTATCGTGAAGAATGCAGGGTACCTTCGGAGCTGCCGGTCACACTGGCTGCGCTACGCAGTCAGCAACAACGCTGGGCCAAGGGTTCTATTCAGACCGCACGCAAGATACTTCCTGCATTGTTGGGTAAGCCCCTGCCATTGGCAGTCAAGATAGAGGCAATCTCGCATCTTGCGGCAAACATCTACTGGCTGCTTGGCATGATTGTAATGCTGACACTTTACCCTGCGATTACCTGGCGGGTCGGGATCGGCCTGCACCAGATACTTCGTATAGACCTGCCACTTTTCCTTGCCACAAGCGGGGCTATAATCAGCTATTTTTTTGTATACTCGATACGCAGCGGGAAAAAACGCCTTCATCATCTTCTTCTGCTTCCGGCCCTTACTATCGGACTTGCCCCCAGCATATCGCTTTCAGTTGTCAAAGGTATGTTCAACAGTGGGGGAATATTTGAGAGGACTCCAAAATTTGGCATCCTGGGGCGTGAAAAATTGCCATGCCCTGCCATACTGTACCGCCAGAAGAATCTGGCTTACATTTTTCTGAACGCTGCGCTGTTCTGTTACTGCCTGCTTCCGCTGATCTTTGCCTGGCAGAGGGAAACCTGGCTTGCGCTTCCCCTGTTTCTGCTCTTCCCGTTCGGATTTGCCCTGGTAGTTGCAAAAGATATCATAGAACTGATTCCAAATCTCCGTGATTAAAATAGAAAGTGCCAAATAACACCAGAAAAAACAGACAACTGAGCCTCTTTCAAAAGTCCAAAATCCTGTCATTCCCGAGGGGGTAATCGGGAATCCAGATTTTGACTTTATAGATCCCCAATAGACGCATTCGGGGATGACAGACTTTTTTGAATGTCCTGTTAATCATGGAAAATTTTCCGGATGCGCTTTGCTTCATCCGGCCTGCATTATTAACATTTTTGACAGGGTACTATACTTCACGCGGCATGGAAATGCGTTTTTTGTAGGGGCGGTGCCTTGCGC
>DYNH01000073.1 GCA_020721175.1 Trichlorobacter lovleyi
CTCCTAGCCTCCCCCTTGAAGGGGGAGGAACTATTATTTGATGCCGTTCGCCTAATACCATGTAACATTATTTATTTCGTGAAGTAGTGAAGTAGGCCGGTTCAAGCGCAGCGGAACCGGCGCTTTGACATGGAAATTTTTCCGAATGCGCTTTCTGTTTCCAAGATATCTTAATTTTGGGCCTTGCTTCTGATTGCCTAAATAATCTCGTTTGGTGTCCAGTGGTCTATAACTTCTATGCCGTTTTCTCTGGCAATTTCTATGAGATTACTGGTGATAAATGCGGGAACACCGCCAGAATCAACAGAGCGCAGCAGATCGCAGGCTGCCTGTGTAACTCCGGTGTAATGTATATTTTTGATTACCGAAATACCGGAAAGGCATGTATCCGCTACCCCATTATTGATTTCATTAATAAAAAGGGAAGCCCAATTTACAAATTTTTCATCTTGAGGCATAAATGTGTGACCCTTGATTATAAGGGACTTTGAAGTCACTTAACGGTTTGAGCATATCAGGGAGAATGGGAATCTTGCCAGCCCTGCAGATTGCAGGTTACAAGGAAAAGCGGATAAACGCACTAAAACAAGCGGCCTGCGCCTCAATGGACACGGGCCGCCTGGTTTAATAACGACAAAATCAAGGTCTTAAACTACTCCCTTACAAACGTATCAACATCACTATCACTTACCATTCCCATAATATGGGCGTATTCTGCCTCTATCAAGGCATAATGACCTTCTGTCTCCTTTACAACCCTTTCAAAAATTGCCTTTACCATCGGGTCAACAACACCTGCCGCAAGCTGTGTATATTGGCCAATACACTCTTTTTCTTCCTGCAGCGCCAGTTCCAGGGCCTTCTGTTCACCCATATCTTCACTGATGGCTTTTTCCAGCTTCATATAGGTCGGATTTTTTGTGTCAACCGGACTTGATATGAAGCTCTTCAGATCACCAAAATCGGTGCCCTTGTAGTGATCAAAAAAATGCTTCAGATGGCCAGCTTCTTCTGAAGCGAGCATCTCCAACACCTTCTTTGCCCTTTCATTTTTTGCAATGGATGCTGCACGGGCATAAAAATCCATACTGTCTTTTTCGGCCTTGATAGCCAGTTTCAGAGCCTCTTGAACTGAATATTCTTTTCCCATAACCTTTCCCTCCTCAATCTGTAATGTTCGTATAGAAGTTTTATACATCCTATTTTCTATTTTACAAGTGCCCCAGGAATTTTTTTGTTTATCTGCTTGAGGCAAAGGTCATGAAATATAAGTTGCTGCTGATAGCATGACTACGAATGTTTCTGAAGATATCTTCCTATCTCGCGATCCTTTACTGTAACATGTCTTAACAACCAGTCAAGCAGCATCTTGTTTGCATCAAGAACATGGTCAATATGCACACCACCTTCAGAGTACATCCTGTCCTTAAGCTCCTTAACCCTGGCAATAAAAGCCTCATGTTCCAGATGATGTTTTTCGTAATCCGGAAAATTGTGCTGCCTCTGAAGTTTCTCCTCATCTCCAAAGTGGCTGACCACATATGTATCAAGGAAATCAATCAGATAAAGCAACTCTTCACTGCCTTTACCCTGCTTGCAGGCAGTTAACAGCAGATCAAAACGTTCCAGCAACTCTTTGTGCTGATTATCAATCTCCTCAACACCAATAGCCAGTTCTTCACGCCACTTGATCCCCATGTCAGACCTCACGTTCAGTTTCAGAAGATTTCTTTTTACGGGCTCCGCTCTTCTTTTTATGCCCCACATTCTTTGCCTTGTCTTCATCATCGTCATGCATCTGCTTGTGCATCTTTTTTAATCTCTGAGCAACATGGTAGAAGACCGTACCTTTGGAAAAACTGCCATCCTTTTCAGACAAACCTGCCTTAATCCCTGTCAGAATCTCAATCCCTTGCTCAATGGAATCAATGCTCCAGACATGAAATTTCTCTTCTTTAATGGCATCCACAACCTCTTCTTTCAACATTAAATGGCGTTCATTGGTAGCCGGAATTATAACCCCCTGATCACCGGTCAGCCCCTTTGCCTTGCATACAGCAAAAAAACCTTCAATTTTCTGGTTAACTCCACCAATCGGCTGAATCTGTCCACGCTGGTTGACACTGCCGGTTACAGCTACACCTTGCCGTATGGGGATACCGGAAAGAGCGGATAACAGGGCATACAGCTCGGTAGAAGATGCACTGTCTCCCTCCACCCCGTCGTAATTCTGTTCAAAGCAGATTGATGCAGAGAGGGATAACGGATGGTTTCGGGCAAACAGGCCTCCCAGATAACCGGTCAGGATCAAGACACCTTTATCGTGAATCGGTCCGGAAAGCTTTACTTCACGCTCTACGTTCACCATGCCTGCCTGACCCAACCAGGTGCGGGCAGTAATCCTTGAAGGACGGCCAAAGGTATGATCTCCCAGGGATATGACTGACAGACCGTTGATCTGCCCCACCACAGCACCTTCGGTATCAACCATGATTGTTCCGTCTTCAAACAGCTCCTGCATCCTCTCTTCAATCCGGTTTACGCGATAGAGCTGCTCTTCCGCAGCACGGCGAACATCAGTACAGGTTATTACCTCATGTTTGTCCCGTTCTGCCCAGAAACTGGCTTCACGCACAAAATCAGCTATCTCCATAAAACGTGAGGACAGCTTCTGCTGATCATCAACCATCCTTGCCGTGTATTCAAGCAGACAGGCCACACCGGCTCTGTCAAAATGCAGCAACTTCTTGTCACGGCAAAGTGTTGCCACAAAAAGTGCGTACTCTTTCATTACAACCGGAGTCCGTGAGACACTGCTGTCAAACTCGGCCTTTACCTTAAAGAACTTTCTGTAGTCAGGGTCCTGATAGTAAAGCAGGTAATAGATCCAGGGGGTGCCAACCAGCACAATCTTTGCTGAAAGCGGCACCGGTTCCGGCTTTAGAGAGACCATAGTCATAAACCGGTACTGCTCAAGCACATCCTCTATCCTGATCTCGGCGGTGCGAATACAGCGTTTAAGAGAATCCCAGACAAATGGATTGATCAGCACCTCACGCGCATCAATCACCAGATAGCCGCCATTGGCCCGATGTAATGCCCCGGATTTAATCATGGTAAAATCTGTAACCGCCACTCCCCCGTACTGCATGACATGCTCAATCCTGCCAAACAGATTGTTGTAGGTAGGGTTTGATTCAAACACAACCGGGGCCCCAGCGGAATCCTTGTTATCAACAAGCAGGTTAACCTCATAACGTTCAAAACTGGGTTCCTGTCTGGGAAGCTTGATCCCGGGTATCTGGGGTTGCGAAGGTTGGGGCTTGAAATCTTCAAGGTTTTTGAGAATATCTTCCTGAACTGTCTCAAGATAGTTCAACACCTTTTCCAGATCAGCATATTTTTCACGCAGAGGGTCCATCCGATGCCCCAGACATGACAATCCAAGCTCGCGATCAGCCAGTGCCAGTGCCTCTTTGGTTGCCTTCTCGTTTTCCCTCACCTGACGTAAAACGTCATTTAAACGTTCTGTAAGAAACTTGCCCTGTTCCTCAAGTTTTGTACGTTCCTCATCGGTCAGGGCATTGTATTCTTCCTGTGTAAAGTTATGGTCTTCTTTCTGGGGAACAATTACCAGACCGGATACAGTACGTTGCAGTGCAAAACCGTGCTTTTCGGATTCTTCTTCAAGTATCTCAAACAGATGGTTACTCTGGTTCTGATACTGCTCAAGTATCTCTGTGCGGCGCGTTTCATACTCCTTACTTTCAAGTGCCTTGGGAATATCGTTTTTAAACGCCTCCACAAGCTCCTTCATGTCAGATGCCAGTTCTCCCCCCCTGCCAGCCGGCAGTGAAAGCGAAACCGGGCTGTCTGCATCCTTGAAGTTGTAGACATAGACCCAGTCATCAGGCGTAGGTTCATCTTTTGCACGCTGACGCAGGAGGTTACGAATGGTAGAGGTTCGTCCTGTGCCTGTCTGGCCGGAAATATACAGATTAAATCCGGTCTCTCTGACACCAAGCCCGAATTCTATTGATCTCAAGGCCCGTTCCTGCCCCACAGCATCAACAAGATCAGGGAGATCAGCGGTTGTATTAAAATCAAACTGCTCCGGATCGCATATCCAGCGGAGCTTTTCTACTGACAAACGGCATGAATCAACAACGGGCATGAACCCTCCTGTATTTGATGTAGTTTCACCCTTCACCCTTCACCCTTATCTCTTCAGCCATTCCATGGCACGGCCCACAGCCTGCCCAATCATGGGATCATCAGGCAGTGTGGCTGCAAGCATTTTCAGGTAATCCCTTTCCAGCAGCAGACGCCTGGTAGTTACAAAATTAAGATCATACACCCATGATATCTGCAACAGTTTGAAATCATTTAAAACCTTTGCCTGATCAAGCATTACTATCTTTGCATTTGCAAGGGCTTCAAGACATGCCGGGGTAACTTCCGGCAGGTCCGGAAACCCCAGGCCTACAGCCGATGCACGCTCTGCCTCAGGCATTTGATAATACTCCATAAAAACACGCCAGATATCCAGCTTGTCGGCATCACGTATCAGACGAATGTAAAGGTCAGTAGGAGATGAGAACTGTTCCGGCAGGGCCAACATATTGTGAAAACGTACCGCCTCTTCAATCATCAATCGCTCTTCAGCAGCAAAATTGTCCAGCACCCCCTGACTTCGAATAGCCTCAACTGAAAGACGTGCGTGGTTATCGGAATCACCGTCACGGAAGGTGCGCCAGCGGCGGTACTGTGTAAATCGTCCTACATCATGCAGCATGGCAACTGTCAAGGCCAGCAATGTCTCTTCTTCGCTTAAACCCTCGCCTGCTGCAATTGCCTCCATACATGCCACAACACGCCAGGTATGATCCTCTTTAAGTAGGATATTTTTCAACCCCTCAGAATCCATATCCTTAAAACCGGATACAAAACTGTTGAACCACAGTTTTAACTGTTTAAAGTCAGAACTCTGCATTATTCTTTGGTTCCTGTGTAGATTGAAGCGATACCGAAGGTAAGTGGCTGGCAGCGAACGTGCCTGAAACCGATATCTGTCATGGTTGCACAGAACTCTTCGCTTGATGGAAATTCAAGCACTGAATCAGGAAGATATTTGTAGGCATCGTACTTGGAAAACAGACCGCCCACAACCGGAAGAATCCTGCGGAAATAAAAGTGATACAACCAACGAAACAGTGTAGAGCGGGGGGTGGAAAACTCCAGAATTACCAGTCGGCCTCCCTGCTTGGTTACCCTCCATAATTCAGCCAGACCCAGCCTGCGATCAACAACATTTCTGATACCAAAGGCAATGGTGACAGAATCAAAACTATCTGACCCGAAAGGCAGGTCTTCACAGGGAGCCACCTTAAAGTCTATCCGGTCTGCGTAAGGAGAGGCCGCAATCTTTGCCTGCCCCAACACAACCATTTCAGGACTGAAATCAGCTCCGGTAATCTTGAGGGACGGTGGTGTTACCCTGGCAATCTCAAGTGCCACGTCACCTGTGCCTGTGGCCACATCCAGCACCCAGCCACCTTCCGGTGCCTTGATCAGACGCACGGCAGTCCGTCTCCAGTATTTATCAATCCCGAAGCTTAAAAGATGGTTTAAAAAATCATACCGGGGAGCTATGGTGTCAAACATCTTCTGTATCTGCTCCCCTTTTTGGGATAACCTGAACATATATTTATTTGTACCCTTCAGTAAGTCTTTGATGATATAAAGGCAGGCTGATTACTTAACATAGTTTAGAATTCCATGCCAGAAGAAACACTTTTAACCACCCCTCTTACAACAGAAGAAACGGTTAAATATGCCCCAGTTCAGGCTTCAGGACATACTTGATATACTTATAATGAGTATACTGATCTATCAACTGTACTCATGGTTCCGCAAAAGCCGCGCCATACAGGTGCTTGCCGGCCTCGGCACCATTACAGCCATCTATTTTATCACCCGTCAGGCCGGTCTGAATATGACCAGTTGGGTCTTGCAGCAGCTTGGAACCGTTGTTATTGTAGTAATCGTTGTTGTTTTTCAGAATGAAATTCGCCAGACACTCTACCGATTCAGCAGACTCAGGGAACTGGTTGGTGTCAACAGCAATCAGTACAGCAAAGGCACTGCCGATATAGCAGAGGCCGTATTCTCACTGGCTGCTTCACGCTGCGGCGCAATTATCGTCTTCCAGCGAAATGATCCGCTTGACGATCAACTGAGTAACGGAATTACACTGGAGGCCCTGGTTTCAACCCCGCTTTTAAACAGTATCTTTCAGGACGGCACCCCTCTGCATGATGGTGCAGTCATCATCCGTGACGAAAGGATCATCCAGGCCGCCTGTCTGCTGCCGTTATCAGACTCTCAACATCTTCCACAGCATTACGGCACCCGCCACCGTGCTGCCATTGGCCTGACAGAAAGAACCGATGCTATAGTTCTGGTGGTATCTGAAGAACGTGGCGAGGTATCACTGGCAGAAGCAGGGGAGCTGAATACGCAGCAGACTGCCGGGCAATTGACACAAAGATTGCAAAAGCTACTTATGCCGGAGGGGCAACAGCAGAAACGCTCATTTATAAGCAGGATATTCAGTGATCTTGCCCCCAAGACAGCCATACTTCTGGGGGTTACTATCATCTGGCTACTGCTGTCTACACGTCAGGGAGAAGTTGCGCTGGTTCCGGTACCACTTACCTTTCACGGTATTCCCAAAGGAATGACCCTGGTGCGCGTCTCACCGGAAGAGGTCACTGTCCGTCTGCGTTCCACATCAGGCATTGGCCCTTCACCCAGACAGCTTGATCTGACTGCGGACCTGGACCTTTCCGAAACACATGAAGGACATAACAGCCTGAAGATTCCACTTTCAAATGTCAGGGTTCCGCCCGGAATGACTGTTGTGGGTATTGAGCCTGCCACTGTAAGGATATGGATACGAGCTCAGCCAAAACAGAAATAACAACTAAAAACACCGGAATCTGTCGCTTGATTGATTCAGGCCCCGGCTCCGGTGTGGAAAACATGGCAATGGATGAGGCGCTTTTCCGCTGTTTTGATCCTGCTTCATCCATGCCTGTCCTACGATTGTACGGATGGACCCCCCCTGCCCTTTCTCTTGGACGCTTTCAAAAGGCAGCAGACCTGCTCGATCTGCGCAAATGTGCCAGAGACAACCTGACCATTGTGCGTCGCATCACAGGTGGCGGCGCTATTTATCACTCTAATGAACTGACTTATAGTCTTATCTTCTCACAGGCGCAGATACCTACTGCAAAATCAGTAAAAGAATCCTTTAAAGCGCTGACTGCTTTTCTGCTGGGCTTCTATCGCACATTAGGACTGTCTGCTGATTATGCTGTCAATCTGGCCACTGACAAAAGCCGTCTTGGAGACAGAACCGCACTCTGTTTTGCAGGCAGGGAGAGCTACGATATTCTGGTAAACAATCGTAAAATTGGTGGAAATGCCCAACGTCGCACCAGAGATGTAATCTTTCAGCACGGATCTATCCCGATTACAAACAGAATTGAACAAGGGCTTGCCTACGTAAAGTCTGTTTCCTGCGACTCTAAAATGACTGCCACAAGCCTGAAGGAAGAAGGCATATGGCTTGATCTCTGCATACTCAAACAGATACTTTTGCAACAGTTTAAACTGCATCTTGGTGTTATGCCAAAACCAGACAGCCTAACAGAAAAGGAAAACAGTCTTTATCAAACTCTGTCTGCCGAAAAGTATTGCAGCAGACTCTGGAATATGGATGGTATATTAAATTGAGAATACAGAGAAAACCTGAATGGTTACGCAAAAAAATCAATTTGGGTGAACAGACGCCGATACGCAATCTGCTCTCTGAACTGGAACTTAACACCGTCTGCCAGCAGGCATTATGTCCAAACATCTCTGAATGCTTCAGTTCCGGTGTGGTTACTTTTCTAATCCTCGGCAGGGACTGCACCCGTCAGTGCAGCTTCTGTAATGTTGATAAAGCGATACAACCTCCTTTACCGCCAGATTTGGAAGAGCCGTATCGGATTGCCGAAGCATCTGCAAGGTTAGGACTATCGCATGTAGTAATAACCAGCCCCACCCGTGATGACCTAGCTGATGGTGGCGCTGCCCATTATGCAGCCACAGCAGCGGCAATTTACGAACGTTTGCCGGATGCCTCAACAGAACTGCTGATACCCGATTTTAGCGGTAAAGCAGATTCTCTTAAACTTGTACTATCTTCAAACCCCACCATACTGGCTCACAATATAGAGACTGTTCCAAGACTTTATGCTGTGCGTAAAGGGGCTGATTACAAGAGATCGATCAATTTACTTGAACAATCAGCCTTGACAGAACCTGCCATTCCGACCAAATCCGGTTTGATGCTGGGCCTGGGTGAGAAGATTGAAGAAGTATATGATGTCCTGAAGGAGTTAAGAGGGGTGGGTTGCAGTTTTTTAAGCCTGGGCCAGTATCTGGCCCCAAGTCATCGTCACCATCCGGTAGTCAGGTATTACCACCCTGATTTTTTTGTTAAGTTGCGTCTTTATGCCCTTGATCTGGGTTTTAGACATGTAGAAAGCGGGCCATATATCCGCAGTTCTTACCATGCGGAAAAGTACCTGGATTAAGAAGAAAAGCCGTACCGCGTTGGAATCAGTTTTGGTAACCATAATAAGTAGTTAGATTTTACCCAACGAACACCCATCCGGCACACCATCCTATATCACACCTGGTTCTTCTTAAGCTCTTCGAGTGTATAGAATGTTCCTCTCCAGTATATGCCCCCCTGCAGGATGTTCAGGGCCATGGTTCGCAGCGATATATAGACAAAGAGAGTTGATACCAGAGGATAACCAAGGGCGTACCAGCTTGGCAGTTTATGAAATCGGGTACTATCCGCAACCATCAGCAGAATTATGATAACCGTTGCAAGATAAAGACCTTGAACAACACCGCTGGTTGTAAATATTGCAAGAAACGGCCAGACATTACAGGTGATATTTATAAATGAACCTGTCAGTACCAGGAAAATGGAATAATCAGCCGCTGAAAAGGCGTTTTTCTCCAGTCCTCTGACCAGCTCACCTGTTGAGGCATACCACTCAACCGCAAGATAGTCAGACCCATAGACAACGTCCTGACGATTACCTGTTTTCTTGAGGAGCTTACCCAGCTTGACGTCATCATCCGGCCGCAGCCTGATCGGAACGTGCCCTCCGATATTTCGATATACCTGAGTCTTTACCAGATTAAAGGCACCAATACCGATATGGAAACGGCTATCGGGATTTCTTGCCTTCCAGGGACGCACAAACAGAGAAAAAACAATAACGAAAGCAGCACCAAACATCCCCAGAAAGGCTGTGGGCATTAATATTGACGGTGTAGCAGCAAGATGATCAAGCCGGTTTTGTACAAGAAAGGTTACAGCCCTGTTCAGTACGGTTGGCTCCATAATGATATCAGCATCGGTAAACAGTAATAGTTCACCTGTTGCCTGTTGGCTCCCGATCCAGAGCGCATGGTTCTTTCCCAGCCAACCGAAGGGCAGCTCACGGATATGGTGCAGCTTTAGCCGTGGCTGGCTGACAGACATCTGCTCAAGAATCATCCGGGTATCATCTTCAGAGCGATCATTGACAACGATCAACTCATAATCGGGGTAGGACAGATTCAGAAGTGACTTCAATGCCTCGCGGATGTTGCGCTGTTCGTTACGTGCGGCCACAATGATGGATACTTTGGGGAGTATCTGGCCGTTATCAGCAATAACATCACGCAACGACCTGATGGAACGATGCCCGATGCATATCTCAACAGCAACCAGTATGGTGAACAGCAAAATAATTAGAGCTATACCGAGTGATATGTTCATAATGGTTTGGTCTCGTTCCCACGCGCTGCGTGGAAATGCAGTTACGGCGCTATGCGCCGTCTATATGAGGCATTAGTGCTTCGCCCTTGCTGCCATGAAGATCAAAGTCTGCTTACCACCCCGACACTGGATGCCGGCAGGATGCCGGCTCTACTCATTATCACCAGACTCTTCCTCTTCGCCCGATAAATTAATCGGCAGAAAGGCGTTGACCTCGCTGGCGGGTAGTTCCTGGACATCCTTTAACTTCCTGCCTACAGCCCTGGACCTCACCTTGGCCTTTTCAATAGTTTCTGAAGCCTGATTTAATTTTTTCTGTACTGAATCAAGTATGTCACCATATTTTGTCCACTCGGTTTTAACTGCTGCCAGAAGGTTCCAGACTTCGCTGGAACGCTTCTGGATGGCCAACGTCCGAAAACCCATCTGAAGGCTGCTAAGAATTGACCACAACGTGGTCGGTCCTGCAATAACAACACGGTAATCTCGCTGAATGATTTCAACCAAACCTGTTCTACGGATCACTTCTGCAAACAGCCCCTCTATTGGTAAAAAAAGTATGCCGAAATCTGTTGTTTCAGGCGGGTTCAGATACTTTGAGCAGATGTCGGAAGCGCTTGCCTTAACACGTGCCTCCAATTTCTTGCCTGCAACTTCAACACCTTCAATATCAGCCCTTTCCTGTGCTTCCAAAAGACGTTGGTAATCTTCAACAGGGAATTTGGCATCAATGGGAAGCCAGACAATGTCATCCTTATCAGCACCTTGTCCCGGTAACCTTACTGCGAATTCAACACGCTCGCCACCATCCTTTGTGGCCAGATTAGTGACATACTGCTCTGGATTCAGCACCTGTTCCAGAAGTACCCCTAGTTGTACTTCCCCCCAGGTCCCGCGAGTCTTTACGTTTGTGAGTACTTTTTTAAGGTCTCCTACGCCGGTAGCCAGCGATTGCATCTCTCCAAGTCCCTTGTGTACCATTTCCAATCGCTCGCTTACCTGTCTGAAAGATTCACCCAGGCGCTTCTCAAGTGTTCCTTGAAGTTTTTCGTCTACAGTCATCCTCATTTGCTCAAGTTGCTTGGCGTTGTCTGTCTGCATACTCTGAAGCCTGCCTTCAACAGTTAGCCTGACCGCCTCAAGTTTTTTTTCATTTTTATCAGCAAGTTTTTCGAGTGCTGCTGACATGGCTTCTAAACGTGTCTTCTGGATATTAGCCAGTTCTGCCATAGTTTTTGTGGTGGATTCTGTAATCCCTTTCAGGGTAGCAATAACCTCTTCTCTCAGCAGCTTTGCACCGGCAGTGGATTCATTCCTGATGCTATCCAGCCTCTCACAATTTTCTTTGGCAAATGTTGCAAGCTGTGCCGAGAATACTTCTGACTGTCCTCTCTGCATTTGTGCAATATCTGTCATATTGTGCATAACTGAATCACCAAAGGTCTTAAATGCACCTGCAAGTTCCTGCCGTTGCTCTCTTGCAGCCCTGTTTGACTCATCCCTGTTCAGTACCGCTTCCTCTTTTACTGTGCGTTCTGTCCTTTCCTGTACCTTTTCAAAAGAATCAATACGGGATGCTATTATAAACAGATCATTTAAAGATAATTTTTTAAGAACAAAAAGCAGAATAATCAATTGAACAACTAGTAGAATCAGGACAAAAATGATCATAAAATTGTTAATAAACACTTAATTCCTCACTTAAATCAGAATAACAGCAAGCTAGTAATGACACTTAACCTCTACAGGATGAACTGTCAGACAAAGAGACTTCCACTTAGCCAGGCAAATACTTATATATTATATACTTTGCACGGGGTAAAATGCGTATTAGTCTCGTTCCCACGCGCTGCGTGGGAATGCAGTTACGGCGCGCTGCGCCGCGT
>DYNH01000074.1 GCA_020721175.1 Trichlorobacter lovleyi
ATGAAACAAGATGCACTCGCAAATTCTCTTTTTTCAGTTTTTGTGATTCAATAATATCAGCATTTTGCAAGACCAAAACAGCTCATTTTTGACTTTTTGCGAGAGCATCAAACAAACCAATTGACGATCGGCAATTTTCTGCAAACGGCCCGTCAAGCTACCGGAAACGGAGCCGCACCACCAGCCGGAGCTACAAAGACACGCTGCCCCAGACTGCTGTCAATCATCAGCAAGCCATGACCATTATTACCTACAAGCTTCAGTTTAGCTAAAATATCGCGGTCATTGTTTTCTTCTTCAACCTGTTCGGTCACAAACCACTGCAGAAATATCTGAGAGGCATGATCCTTCTCTTTTACTGCAAGTTCAGCCAGTTCATTAATCCTTCCGGTAACTGACTGTTCGTGGGTCAGAGTTTTTTCGAACATCTCCAGTAGCGAGGCATAATTGTTAGGCACTGTATCACTGCCTGTCAGGGTAATGTTAATCCCCTGATCAACCAGATAATTAAAAAACTTCATAAAGTGCGTCATCTCCTCCTGATACTGTACCATAAACCAGGTTGCCGCCCCCTTCAGCCCCATTTCGTTTGCTGCAGAAGACATTGAAAGGTAGATATTTGCGGAGTAAAGTTCAAAGTTCATATGTGTATTAAGTGCATCTGCCATTGTCTTGCTGATCATCTTTAAGACCTCCTGATATCTGTTTTTTTCTGAATATGAATAAAATTCCAGACGATTTCAAGTCTTTCATTTACTGGCATCTATTGGTAACTTGGCTGAACTGGTGTATAATAGTTTTTACGCCATATTTAAAAAGGAGGCAATATGCATATCACACAAAACAAATTAGCCAGATGGTTAAAGCAGCATCAAAAACAGATTCTGATATGGTCTGCCGGGCTATTTGTTTCCCTTATCCTGTTTTCTGTTCTTCTGCTTCCGATTATTGTAAAGAGCCAGCTTAAAAATTCAATTTTAAAGGCAACCGGTCGTACTGCTGATTTAGAGTCAGTCAGTTTCAATCCGTTTGGCATGACCCTGAACCTGCATGGGTTTAAACTGTATGAGACGGACAAAAAATCTGTTTTTGTTCAATTTGAAAATTTGAGGGTCTCTTTTTCAACAAGCAGCGCATTTAGATTTGCCCCGGTTGTAGATGAACTGTCTCTTGACAAACCTCATCTGAATCTTTTACGCAATCCAGCCAACCGTTATAACTTCTCTGACATACTGGATCGGATGACTTCCCAGCCGAAAAAAGAAAAAAAAGAAACTACAAGCTTTTCAATAAATAATATCAACTTGCAAGGTGGCAGTCTTGATTTTGAAGATCAGGCAGTTAAAGGCACTAAAAGGCATCAGGTACGCAACCTGCAACTTACAGTGCCCTTTATAAGTAATATTCCTTATTTAGCTAAAATGCACACAAATCCGGAATTCAAGGCAGTCATAAATGGCGCCAACTTCAGCTTCACCGGCAAGTCCAAACCATTACACGAATCAATGGAGACCGATCTTAATCTGAAGCTGGCTGGACTTGATCTGCCCCACTACCTGAGTTATCTGCCAGCACAAATTCCTGTAAAACTGGATAGTGGCAAACTTACCATTGATATGAAACTGGCATACCGGATTCATAAGGATAAAAAGCCGGAACTGTTCATCAGAGGGGTTACCCGCCTGGATGATATTTCAGTTAAGGCAAGGGATGGAAGCAGGCTGGCTTCCTTTAAGCGTCTTGAAATTAAAGCACGGGAAATAGAACTGTTTGGACGCAAGATTGTGCTGCAACAGATATTGCTTGAACAGCCTGCCCTGTTTGTTGAGCTTGACAAAAAAGGGAAATCCAACTTTCAGAAACTTAATCCAGATCAAGTACCCTCAAAAGAGGTACAGACAAAGCAAGAGGATAAAAAGGACGCCAACCCGTTTAAACTTCTGATTGAAGAGCTATCGCTTGCAAAAGGCACTGTACAATTTGATGACAAGAAGCCTGAGGGTGGATTCAAGGCACAGCTTACAGATATTACAACAAAAATAACCAACATATCCACAGACACCGGCGTGCAGGGCAGATATGAAGTTACCTTCAGCGGTGACAATAAAGAAAGTTTTTCAGCCAATGGATCAGCTACCATCGCGCCATTAAATATCAACAGCCAGTTTAAACTGGCAGACCTAAAGCTTCAGCGAGGCTGGCCATATCTGAAAGACATGCTGACAGCCCCGATTAAGGGAAATCTGACAATAGAAGGAAATGCTGATTGGTCAGTAGAGAACGGGGCATCCGTAGATCAACTGGCCATCCATCTTCAAGACATATCAGCAGAATATGGAGACAAGGAATCTTCCCGTATCTCTGATCTGAATCTCTCCGGCATATCATTCAGCCAGAAAGAAAACAGGGCAATGGTTGATGAGATAAAGTTGTCCGGCGGCAAAGTGAAGGTTTCCAAAGAAGCTGATGGCAGAATCTCTGCACTTTCAATGCTTAAACCACCCCACACACAACCAGCCCAGTCAGTATCTACCTCGAAAAAAACTGATCCCAAAACTGATCAAAAACCACTAGTCTGGCAAGTTAAAAGGATAAATGTTTCAGGTCTTTCCACATATTTTACAGATAAGTCGTTCAATGAACCTCCAAAATTCAAACTGTCAAATATAAATTTTTCCACCAGCAATCTGACAGGCCCGGAACTCTCGGCAATGCCGTTTGCTTTCAGTAGCAGATACGGAACAGGGGCGCCAATCAAATTTTCAGGTACTGTTACACCCAAACCTTTCAAATTTAAAGGGGCTGTCAGTTTCAGCAAACTGCCGATTCAGGATTTTGAAAGCTATTTTCCTGATAATCTTAACCTGTTTGTACTTGGTGGCATGGTTGACAGCAAGATCAACATAAATCTTTCGCTTGGAAAAGAAGGCAAACCAGAGGGCAGTTTTGAAGGCAGCACTGGCATCAGGGGCCTCCATATTGTTGATTCAGAACATGAAGAGGACCTGCTTAAATGGGAAAGCCTGCAACTTGATAGAATTAAAGGTCAACTGAATCCTTTTTCGCTTGCCATCAGCCAGATAGCGCTTAATGGCGTCTATTCAAGAATCGCCATCAGTAAGGATGGCAGTCTGAACCTTCAAAGTCTGGTGACTAAAAAAGATGGGCAGGCTGCAGGTGGCGAGGGTCAGCAAGCGGCCAAACAGGCACTGCCTGCTTCCGGCGTAAAAGATGTAAAAAAGCAAGCTCATATGTCAACACAAAAAAATCAGATCAGTATTGGCTTACTGTCTTTGCAGGAGGGCACTGTTGATTTCAGCGATGCCCATTTGCAGCGGCATTTCAGAACCACCTTCCATAATCTTGGCGGGCGTGTCAGTGGACTATCTTCAGATATGAAC
Source organism: Trichlorobacter lovleyi (assembly GCA_020721175.1). Lineage (GTDB taxonomy): Bacteria > Desulfobacterota > Desulfuromonadia > Geobacterales > Pseudopelobacteraceae > Trichlorobacter > Trichlorobacter lovleyi_A. The sequence goes on from DYNH01000074.1 coordinate 3,402, forward strand.
ACTCGTGCAGAAGTTGATCTGCGTGGCAACCTGGAAAACCATTCTCCGCTTCAGATTACCGGCACCATCAATCCTTTACGCGATGACCTGTTTGTTGATCTGACCATCTCATTCAAGGATATTGAACTGGCGCCGGCCACTCCTTATTCCGGCACCTATCTGGGCTACAGGATTGACAAGGGCAAACTGTTCCTTGATCTTAAATATCATATTGAAGATAAGAAGCTAAAGGCATCCAACAAGATATTCGTTGATCAATTTACCTTTGGCAACCCGGTGGAGAGTGATAAAGCTACAAGTCTTCCGGTCAGGCTTGGGGTAGCGCTGCTGAAGGATCGTAATGGAGAAATCCACCTTGATCTGCCGGTCTCCGGCAGAACTGATGACCCGGAATTCAGCATCTGGGGTGTTGTCTGGCAGGTTATCTCCAATCTCTTCATCAAGGCAGCAACGTCCCCTTTCTCCCTGCTCTCGTCAATGTTTGGCTCTGAGGAGGATTTGAGTAGCGTCAGTTTTTCACCTGGTTCTGCCCTGCTTGCAGAATCTGAAGAGAAAAAACTTGCAAATCTTTCAAACGCCTTGAACCAGCGACCAGGGATAAAGGTGGAGCTGTCAGGCTATGTGGACAAACGGCGTGATCCAGAGGGATACCGCAATGAACTGTTGCTGCATAAGATGCGTCAGGAAAAATTTCTGGCACTCGCCAGGGGACGTCAGAACAACCCGGGGGATGTAGCCGACAATATGGTAATACAGCCTGATGAATACTCACGCTACCTGAAGGCTGTGTATCTGAAGGAAAAATTTCCGAAACCACGCAATATGATCGGCATGGTCAAGGATTTGCCTGATGCTGAGATGAAAAAACTGATTTTGGCCAACACAAAGGTTGGGGATCAAGAACTGCAGCAACTGGCTGTAAAAAGGACAGCCACTGTTCAGAACTTCCTGATAGACAAGGGCAAAATAGATTCCAAACGACTGTTTCAGAATCATGGCGACATTCTGACCCCCCCGAAAAAAGAAAACAGTCCGGCAGGAAGGGTTGAACTTAACCCGATAGCGTTATAACTAATGGGAAAAATTGATACAAAAAAACAGTTTGCCATTGCAACACTGGGTTGCAAGGTAAACCAGTTTGAAACCGCAGACATGATAGAGCAGCTAAAATCCGAGGGCTGGCATCTGGTTGGTTTTGGTGAACCTGCTGATCTGTGTATTATTAACACCTGTACTGTTACTGCTCGAAGCGATGCGGAGTCAAGACGCTTGATACGGCGCGCCCGTCGTAATAATCCGCAGGCCAGGATCGTTGTTACAGGTTGTTACGCACAGGTGGCGCCGCATGAACTTGAATTGATGCCGGAAGTAGACCTGCTGCTGGGGAATAATGAAAAACAGTCAATCCTGTATCATCTTAAACAGGGGACACATCAAATAACTGATCTAAAAAGCCTCAAAGAGTCAGGCACTTTGCGGCTTACCAGTTTTGCAGAACATACACGCGCCTTTGTACAGGTACAGACAGGATGCGAAGCCTTCTGCGCATACTGCATTGTACCTTTTGCGCGTGGCCCCAGCCGTTCAGCCGAACCGGATGCCATAATCAGCACGGTTAAAAGACTTGCAGACAGAGGTTTTCAGGAAGTTGTACTTACAGGGATACACCTGGGCTTATACGGTGCAGACCTTTCACCACCAGTCACCCTGGCTGAACTGGTCAGCAGGCTGCTGGATAGCAAGAACCGTATCCCCCGTCTGCGTCTTGGGTCAATTGAACCAAACGAGCTTTCCGATATGCTTTTGTCCCTTTTAAGTAGTTCCCCCAACATCTGTCCCCATCTTCATATCCCTTTACAGAGCGGGTCAGACAGTGTACTGCGGAGGATGGGAAGGAAGTATGACAGCAGTTTTTATCGCTCCAGAATTGAGCAGGCCGCTGCTTTTCTGCCGGAAGCATTTATAGCTGCCGACGTGATTACCGGCTTTCCAGGTGAGACAGAGCTTGAGTTTATGGAAACATGCAGATTGATCGAGGCCTTGCCATTGGCTAATCTGCATATCTTCCCATATTCTCGTCGTGCAGGTACCAGGGCAGCGCTAATGGAAGGACATCTGCAATCGGCTGTTATAAAAAGACGTGCCGAGTTATTAAGAAAGATTGCAGCAGCCAAGCTGGATACATTTCAACAGCGCTTTACCGGAAGATGTCTGCCAGTGCTTGGTCAAAAATACGATTTTGAAAACAGTCTGATGACCGGGCTTTCCAGAAACTATCTTGAAGTTGTATATAATTCAGCAACCCCCTTGCTGAATCTTGAAAGTGTGGTACAGATAGACAAACAGCAGTATGGTCGGTTATACGGCAGATGCAAGATATCTACCCATAAACAAGGAGCCTGTCATGACCAATTCACTTGATGAGGCGTTAAAACGCACCAATCTTTCCCGTTCCAATCAGATGGAGATGCTGACTTTCCGTCTAAGCGATGGCCAACTCTATGGCATAAATGTCTTCAAGATAATTGAGATATTGGAAAGTCCCCACCGCTTTGACCGGATACCCCACGCACATCAGGCAGTCAAGGGCGCTGTTGATTTCCGTGGCAAACCCATAGTAGTGGTTGATCTGTCAGAAGCACTTGATATGGATCCCGTGCCTTTTGATCAGCAGTTGGCGTATCTGTTGATCTGCGAATATAGCAAACAGTTAAATGCTTTTATAATTACCGCACCGGAAACACTGATAACACGCGGTTGGGATGAAATTCACAAACCTGACGGCATCCAGGCCCGCTCTCTGGTAGCCGTGGGTTACAGTGATTCCGGTGAGGCCATTCTGCTGCTTGATATTGAAGGGATTCTTTCTGAAATTATAGGTTATCATGCAGATGTCAGAGAGGATCTTTCCTCACACGGCAACCAGACAAAAGACCTTAAGGTTATTCTGGTTGATGATTCACGCACAGCTTTGACAATGATGCAGCAGACCCTTGACAAACTCGGGCTTGGACATACATCTTTTCCATCTGCAGTTCAGGCGCTTGCATTTGTTGAAGAACGCGCAAAACAGGGACAGCCACCCTTTGATCTGGTTATCTCTGATATTGAAATGCCGGGCATGGATGGCTTTACATTTACCCGTTCCCTGCGAAACCTCCCCTCCTACGCAAACACGATGATTATCCTGCACAGCTCCATGAGTAACCCCACCAACCGGCTGAAGGCAGAAGAGGCTGGCGCCAATGATTTTGTTGCCAAGTTTGATCCCAACACCCTGGCTGAGCATATATTCAAGGCATTGGGAATATCTGCAAATGATGATGATCTGTTTGCTGCGCCAACATAGGCAGAGGTTCTCTTTCAATATTCCGTCTTTAGCCTTCAACTGTTCTAAAAGCCCAGGGCAAACGGCAATGCTCTGCAACTAACTGATATTCCGTTCATGGTGAGCTTGTCGAACCATGAACGGAATACTTAGGCGAAGGGTATCAAATAATAGTTCCTCCCCCTTCAAGGTGGAGGTTAGGAGAGGGATGGGTTTTTCTTGGCAATACGCTGTAATCATTGAATCTACCCCATCCCCACCCCAGCCCTCCCCTTGAAGGGGAGGGAGTAATTGGTAAAATAACCTCTCCGGTTATTTCTTTTCAAATACCCCAGAAAATCTGATTATAATTTCAGCGTCTGGCAACCTCTTTTTCAGGTATTCATAATAAGGCCTTGCCTTTTCTGCATTTCCATTATTCAGATCATGCATCAGCAAAGTCAAAACCGTTGAGTTAGTGGCTGTTCCATCTGCAAACTCATCACGCAGCTCTGCTACCGGGTCTTTTGGACCAGCCCCTCTCAGCACTATCCCCCCCATCTGCTTGCCACTCGTGTTATTTACAGCGGTCATACTGTAACAGACCGGAAGACGCCTTTCATGCCTGAATTTCTTGCCATTATAAACTATACCGCCATATTTCAGCTCCAGATTCCCTGGCCCATTGATAGTCCACTCAAGGCACTGGTCATATGAGACAAGCGTTATTCTGGAATTCCTGGCAGTAAGCAGGCTATCGCCAACTGAAAGGTTTAATCCGATGCTTACAGGGAGATTTTTATTACCCCTTTTCAGTTCTGTCTTACCGGAAAGATCAGTGATGATGCCGAAATCATCGGCAGCATAAACAGTTGGAGCAACTAAAAACAGAATTAACATAACTAACCCTGTAAATCTTTTGATGTTCATTCAAACACCCTCCCTTAATGATATTAATTCGTAAATACCAATCTGCTGTTCTCTACCCTTAACCTTTACATAACCAACATATCTGGTTTCAGCGCTGTCTTTTACAAGTTCGTGTACCGTTTCACTGATCAAAACCTGAACCATGTAATCTTTTGTAATACTCTCGATACGTGAAGCCAGATTGACTGTATCACCAATCACTGAATAATCCATTTTATCCGCACAACCGATGTTGCCAACAATCACATCACCCGTATGGATACCGATACCGATCCTGACTGCATCATCACTCCCCTTGAATATCTCCCCTTTTTCATTCAGTATCTCAAGCCTCTGCAACATCAGCATCGCACATTTTACAGCAGCCAGAGCACCGTTACGTGGAAGACTGTTTGGCGCTCCGAATACCGCCAGTATTCCATCACCAAGATACCGGTTAAGGTATCCATTCACTTCAAGCACCGCTGCGGTCATTTCGGTGAAGTATCTGTTCAAACCTTCAAGCACGGCAGCCGGCGGCATTCTCTCCGATATAGTGGTAAATCCCCTGATATCAGTAAACATCAAGGTTGCAACAGTGCTGGCTCCTCCAATGCTAATTATGGATGGGTCCTCAATGATCTGCTTCATCACAAATGGACTTACATAGCTTTTAAAAGCCCTTTGCAGAGAACTGAATTTTCGGCGATCAACCATGGCCCGCCATGAAAAGCAAACAGCAGCCGGCGTAAATGTAAAAAAGAGTGGCAGAGAAAAAGGTACTGTAATATCAGCCCTGAATCCGGCAGTCAGGCTGACACATATAACTGTAAACAGCAAAAACAGAAAAGCCAGTCCCCTGCGTATCGGAAGATAGAGCAGCAACAACCCAGAAAACAGCCCGATACAGACAGACAAGGTATTTGCAACCGACTCATTCAGGTCACGCAGCAAGCGTCCGGAAAGCAGGGTTCTAGTGGTTGTTGCGTGGATCAATACACCCGGAGCGTAATCACTGTAATGATCCATAATGCCTGCAGGCACCGCAAAATCGTCTTTCAGCAGATCAGAAACAGCCCCCAGATACACAATCCTGCCATTAAATGCATCCTGCAGCGCCTGAATATCTCCGGCTGTCATCTTCTCATGCACCCAACTGAATGATATAACCGGTATGGATGAATAGCGATAATCAATAGCGATTTTTTCAGGAGGTTTTATATCCTGATCCAGCACGGAATTGGCAACAGCAAGGGAAACCGACTCTAATGTGGTTCCCTCACTTCCTGCCAGAATCAGAGGCTGTTTACGTACTTTTCCATCTTCATCAGGGAAGATGTTCAAAAAACCTGCTCCGCCTGACATCAGAAGAAATTTTTTGTGGGGCTTTTTATCCTCACTGTCCGGATTGTAACCTAAAATCAAACAGGTTCCACGCAAACGTGACTTAAGCAATGAGGCAACAAGCTCCTGATCAAGATGAGGGGCTATGTTTTCAAGCGAGGTTGCCGGAACAATATCCAGGGCAATAACCCTGGCTCCTCCGACACTCACACCATCAATCACCCTGGCAAGGTGCCCGTACCATAGTAACAGGGGGTCCTTGAATTTATTAAGACTTTCATCATCAATACCTACAACGGTAACACCCGGACCAGAATAGATTAGCGGGGTATGTTTCATTAACAGGTCATAGACCAGATGGTCCATCAACTGCCCGAGAGGTGATAACTTAAGGGCGAATGCAAGGATAAGCCCTGCTGCAATAGGTATAAGTATCTGACAAGGCCTTTTCACCGTTCTTCAAGCTTAAAGCCAGTTGCCAATTAACAGGAACGGAGACCAGAAAAAAGGGTGGCCGTAATCCTGCATGATTTTAAGCTGTGCCTGCTGTAATGCCCTGGCTTTGCCACCGTTATTCTTTTTCAGTTGACTGTAAAATTCCAGTATCAGCTCTGATGTAGCCTTGTCATCAATTTCCCACAAGGAAGCCATGGTGCTTTTGGCGCCAGCCTTTACTGCAATTCCAGCCAGTCCCAGCGCTGCCCGTTCATCCCCCACAGCGGTCTTACAGGCACTTAGTGTCAGCAGCTCCAGTGGTTCTGATTTGTATTTTGTAACCTTTATAAATTTGTCCAGCAGATCAAAGGTAATCAGACCATCAAATGCAAGAATGTACATATTCTGCATATCACCGGCAAATTCACCATGGGTAGCCAGGTGAATGTAGGAATAGGACTTACGGCTCATCTCCCGTTTAAGGTCTTCTACTTTAAAACCACCGTTCAGAAGGGTAACTCCATTATATATCTTGCCAATCCCCATCAGTTCAGCCTCTACACCTGGCAACGGGGGGAAATCATGAACCGATTCGCTGATGCCTGCCATCAGAACTTCGGATTGATTTTTGTCAGATGCCCGAGACTGGTTGACCAGTTGCATCCCCTGGGTACTCGATATTGTGTATTTTGAGATGATAAACTGTTTGCCATCATTCAGTACCGCCATGGGTACAGATCTCAGAACACCATCAGGAACAAAGATAATATGTTCAATCTTCTCATTCTTAAGGTCCGTATCCAGGGGACGGACGATCAGGTCGTAAAGAGTTTTTGATGCATCAGCATAGTCATCGGTTCTGCTGATCAGATGCCGCAATAACCCCCTGGCCTTTACTTCAAGTACAGATTTTTCAACTGGTGATGAATAGTTTTTCAGTCCTGACGGTAAGTTTGCAATAATTTCAATCCTTTGGGGTAATGTTACCAGATATATTACAGCAGTTGATCCTGAGGGAGAAAACGAGTTTCGGGTGCTATCCAGGATGCAACTATCTTTAAAATAGTCCTGCAGCTCGGCTGTCCTCAGTTTTTCTATAGTGTCCCGTGCGCTGGAAAGATAACTGGTGGCCTTGCCTTTGTCATCGGTTGACCGGCTCTGCTTCAGAAGTATCTCAACCAGGCCCAGATATACCGGTTCGATCATTTCTTTGAATGAAAGGGCACTTCCCGCATACTCAGCCCTGGTGCTGCGTCTTATGGACTGTAGTGCATTGATCGCCTGCTGATATGAACCTGTAGCACCGATGATGTTTCCCTGAGAGTTCAACAACCGACCCATCTGCCAGTGCCACAGATAAAGCAGTTCCCTTGAATCAATCATCTGTGCCTGGAACAGTGCCTGCCGTGTCAGTTCCAGCGACCTGGTGGTTTCTCCTGACTCTTCAAGAATACCAGCATGATAGCCAATGGCAAAGGAAAGCAGCCGATTGTTTTTTGTTGCCTCTGCAATCTTTTGGGCGTTCAGGAAACATTGTACTGCTGACCTTCTGGCCTCTTTGGCTGTTTCCTGCTGCAACGTCGCTGTTTTGCGATAAATCTGGCCAATATTAATTAAGGCATCGCCCTTATCGGTATTTTCAGGCATTGCAGACCAGAAACCAGCCGCCTCTTGTAGGGCCTTAAAGGCCATGTCCGTTTCTCCCTGCACAGCCTTTAATCGTGACATATTTACAAGGATTGCACCTGTCAACTCCTTTTCTCCTGCTGCCTTTGCAAGCTGAAGAGCCTCCTGATAGCTGGTAGAAGCCAGATCATTTCTGCCCCTGGACATCTGCATGGTACCAAGATTATTGAGCACCGATGCTGTCAGCTTGATATTGCCCTGTTCCCTGGCAAGTTTAAGTGCCTGACCAAGCATCTCTTTTCCACGATCAGTGGAAATGCCGCCCATGGATCTAACCGAACGGTTTGTTGCAGACTCCTCATCCCTTGCAGCAGATATTGGGGCAGCAGCGTAAATAGCCCCCAACAGGTTTAATGTAGTTGCGTACTGGATACGACTGCCTTTTTCACTAACAAGAGGAAGCAGCTCCGCCAGTTCAAGTGCTGCCTTGTCTGAGTCTCCACTGTTCAGATAGAGCTGTGCTGTTCCAAGCCTGGACTCAATCTGCGAGCTGGCTGGTGTGCCTGAATCAGAATTACTGCTTGCAGTACTAGATTTGCCATCTTTATCTGTTAAGGCGTTTACTTCTGGTAACGGAACAAAACATATTGAAATAACTGATAACAGCAGAATAATAATTGCATTGCTCTTGATTGACATATTCAGCACCTCTCCGATGTT
>DYNH01000075.1 GCA_020721175.1 Trichlorobacter lovleyi
AGTACTCCTTACCAAGGCACATTTTTGATAGCGGGCATTATCCAGGAAGATGGTATACTTTAAACGGCCTTTAAATTCGTTTTTATGTTACACTCGATGTAAATTTTAGATCATGCAATTCTAGATTTTAGGCAGGAGGCAGATATGTTTTGTTATAAATCTATTCTTTTCTTTTTGTTTTTTATATTAACGCCATTTCAATCTTTGGCACTGGATAAACAACTGGAAGCAAACGTTTTTTCAGCATTACCTGTTATGCGGGAAGTTTCGAGTCCTTTTGTTGAACCTGAACGCAAACATTTTAAAACTGTTTCAGCCCGAATCTTCAGCCGCTTTGGTGCGTATCGCTCTACATACAGGAAAGGGCATCTCCATTCCGGTGTTGATCTTAAGGGCGCTTACGGCGAAAAGGTTCATGCAATCGGGCCTGGACAGGTTTTTCGTAACTACTGGATTTTTCCAAACCGTGCTGTAGCAGTTCTGCATCATCTGCCAGACGGTGGGGCTATATATTCTGCATATGTGCATATTCAGGATATCAAGGTAAAAGAAGGACAGCAGGTGGATGAAAATACCGAACTGGGACGCCTGTTCAACCGGGAGGAAATGAGGCAGGCCCGTTACAGGTCCCCGCCCCACCTACATCTTGAGATTCGCAGAAGTATGACTGATAATGGGCGCAGGAGCTTCAGTGCCATGACAATGTCGTCACTGATGGAATATTGCCTTGATCCAGAGCCTTTTCTGCGCTCTTTGATGCAGAAATAGCCCAGATTAAGCACAACTTCATCCACTGTTTAGCTGTCTGCCTAACGCATTGCTATTCAGCCCCTTGCAGCAGGTGATCGCCTGCCTGGTAATTGCCTGATTCGGTGCGGATATCGTATACCGTCCCACTTACTTCTGTATCCGATACAGCAAGCTCTCCCGCCGGGACCAGCTTCCCCTTGTAATAGAGCATATGATTGATTGTAACAGTCAAATCATCAGACAACCTTTTACCAGGCAGACTTTTAAGAACGGTCTGTTTTGTGTAGACGTTTGTCACACGTACTGGCTGCCTTGAACCATTGATCTCGCCAATAACCAGATCACCAGGCTGCAATTTTTCAATGGCCTGTTCACCGTACGGTGTCTTTATCATGCTTCCCTGCTGCAGACACTTGTTGTGTACAAGAATATCATTGGCAAAGTAATTGCCGCGGGTTGTCTTGAGATTATACACAACACCCTGCTCGCTTCTGTCCCTGATTACAGATACAAGCGGTAACTCCTCAACCGTTCCGCTGGATTTGATGTAGTGATAAATAACATCACCGGGGCTCAACTGATCAACATTTTTCCATCCTCCTGCCCTGGTAAAAACCGGATGATTTCCTGTAGCAAGGAGTGTTTCTCTGCCCGATGTAGTCAATTCATGAAGCAGATAGGTGATCTCTTCATGCACAAGTACCTTTTCAACAGTGGCGTTTACAAGAGACTGAGCTTTAGTGTCAAAGGCCTTGATGGTTTCTCCAGGTTTAATCAACTCAATCGGTTTATAGCTGTTATCAGCCATCGTGACCAATGTTCCGGCCTGCAGGCAACCTACATCCAGTATAAAACGGAATGTTTGGCAGATGTCAGGGTTTTCAACACTACGCACCTCAAGGGTACCTTCAAAGGCGTCACCCCTATTCTTGTACAGAATCCTGTTGCCTGACACGGATATGGTTCCAATATTTCTGCTGGCATACTCTTTTGCTGGTGTCAGGCGAGCTGAGATTCTGCCGGAAGGGAAACCAGCTACCTTTACAAGGATGGTTGCATCATTATCATGGACATAAATTTCTTTGAGCAGATTGTTTTTATCATGCTCAAAGTAAAGTGAAATTCCTCCGCTGTTAGAGCAGAGGTTGGCAGGCTTTGGTTTTGCAACCTGAGGTGGCTTGGGCTGTGGAGGTGGAGTATAATCTGGTTGCCGTGGTTCATAATACGGATCGGGTGCAGGTGTTGACGGGCGCTTCCTTTTAATCACAAGCTTGTCAACCGTTCTGGGCGAATCTGGTTCGGCTACTGAATCGTAGTCTTCATCCAGGATAAAGGCCTTGCGCCGGTCTGAAGCTGATTTTGGCTGGGACTGTGGTGTTAATGGAATACCATAGACCCAGGCAACGCCGTGATGCCCCATCTCTGAATTTGTAGACCAAGTCAACGGATCTGAATCAATTATCTCATAACTACCCGGGGGCAGTTCTATTCTGGGCTGGATTGTCCAGTAAAGCCAGGGGGGGCCATTTCCTCTGGAAGGCCAGCGCGAGCCAGGGCTTGTATTGAACATATGATGCGTAGCAACAGCGTCCCAACTACCAAGCTTCTGTCCGGTTCTTGCGTTACGCAACCCAATGAAACCAGGCATTGCTCCATGTCCGTTATTCCAGTGATAGGTCCAAATTTTGGTGATTCTGGTCGGTTGAGAGATTGAAAAAACAGTTTTTTTGGGTGGATGGTTATATACAGCACCCAAACTTTCAAGTTTGAAGACAATCTGTTCTTGATTGGCATTTGCAGAAGCAACTGAAATAAGAAGTATGATAAAAGCCGTGGCAAGTAGACGCAGAAGTCTTTGATCTGGTATTAGAAAACTTTTCATCTGGACACCTCCATCATAATTGTAATGTCTGGATTTTACCTTGTTAAATTTTTGATACCTTCTAAATCAAACTCAATCAAAACAGCCGCTTTTCCAGATTCTTTGTTAAAAGCTTTCAAAACTACCTGAGAACCCTGCAAGCCAGGTTTAAGTGGGGAGCTGTAGTTGCCAAAACGAATTGAGCCGTATCTTCCCCCTTGGGTAAGTACAAAGGAGAGGTTCCGAAGCGCTACCACCTCGGCAGCGCGTTGGGCTGTCAGACGCTGTTGTCCCGGATTGCTCACTCCCTGTTTGGGTAAGCCTTCCCCCAACACCAAAATATAGCCCTGTTTAAAGGCTGATTCCATATCCGGCTGTTGTCCAGGCAAACCGTAAGTGACGCTTGATTTATGCTCGGCTAGCCATGAGCTGATTTCGGGATATGGCCTGTCAGGTTTTGAAACCATATCAGACTTGCACCCTGAAAAAATCAAAGACATTGAAAAAAGTGACACCAGTAGTAAAAAGAAACGCATTTTCATAAATCTAAATCCATATATGTAGCTGGTATGATTTAAAACTCTATTTTTGTCATAATCAGATAACATTATTAGTGGGTGGCTTACTGAATATTTCTTGAAAGCGTTCGACTGCGGGGTGTGCAAGATGACCACACTCCTGAATTGTGTTCTGTCTGCTGTTAATAGTCTAACAAAAAAAACTGCCAGCGCAAATGAACTTCAACTAAATTTGATGCCCTCGCAAAAAGTCAAAAATGGGCGGTTTTTGGTCTTGTAACATATTGATATTACAGAGGCACAAAAACCGAAAAAAGAGAATTTGCGAGTGCATCAAATTTCGTAAAATAAAAAAAGGCAAGGTAACTTAATACCTTGCCCTTAAAAAAGTGAAATCAAAAAATATCAGCAACCTGCGGTTTTACGGAATTTTTTGGCTTCCTTGGTGTCACTGTCATAACCGACACGTACTTCATCACCAACAACTATCCGCTTGTCATTGAGTTTGTCAATTGTAAGCTGGTCCTTTACAATAACATCAATTTTTGCACCTTTACTGTCTTTAATTGTAATTTTTGCAGTTGTTCCTTCAACCACAATCTTTTCTACTGTTGCCACAACTTTTACTTCATCAGCAAAAGCAAGGGAAGAAACAGCCATTAAAGCAGCCATCAGTACTACAGATACAATTTTTTTCATTTTTACTAACTCCTTTGTTGAAATTATGCAGCAACCAATCAGGTGGTATAATACCATTTCCAGCTTTTTACTCAAGTTTTTTTCGTGTTTATTCAAGTTTTTTAATAAAAAAGTGCCATTTCTAATGGTTTAATCAAAAATTTGAAAAAACAAGCTGCCTCTCTAAAAAGTATTTCATCCAGAATCAGACGTTTCTAACGAACAGAAACATCAGGTATGGATGTAAGAGCTCTAATAACCTTTTGATGGATTTTATGAACTTCGTCGTCAGTCAAGGTTCTGTCAAGGGCTCTGTAACGGAATCTGAATGCGATACTCTTGTAGCCTTGCGGAACCTGATCTCCCTGGTAAAGGTCAAATATAGAGATTTCCTCCAGTTCCTTCAGTTCCAGCCTGTTAACACAATCCAGCAAGCTGGAAGATGGAAGATCATATCTTGCCAACAGAGCCAAATCCCTTATACTTGTTGGAAACTTTGATGGAGGTGTAATTTTCTGCTTCTTTTCAGAAACCAGCACCAGCTCTTCAAAGTCTATTTCAAAGTAGTAAACAGGCCGTTCAATGTCGTACTGTCTCAGCAGATCGGGATGCAACTCTCCCAAAGTTCCAAGCAGCTTGCCACCTGAATAAATCCTGCAGCATTTACCGGGGTGATAAAAAGGCTCTGGAGAATCTGATGACCAGATAATATCTTTAATGCTTAAAGTAACAAACAGATTTTCAAGTATCCCTTTTGCATCAAAAAAATCTGTTGCCAATGCCTGTTGACACCAGTTTTCAGGTTCTTTCTGGCCACAAACCAAACCGGCGCAGCAGATCGGCTCGTTTGGCATATCTTTTTCAGGCATTGGATGGTACAGCCTGCGCATTTCAAAGAGACGTAAATCCATACTGCGGAAACTGATATTGCGAGAGGCTGTTTCCAGCAGACCTGGTAACAGGGTAGTGCGCATCACAGACTGCTCTGCAACAAGCGGGTTACAGAGCCGAATATTGTTTCTTCTTGGATCATCAGGAGGTAGCAGCAGTTTATCCGCTGCGTCAGGGCCAATAAAGCTGAACGAAATAATTTCGTTCATCCCTTCAGCCACAAAGTGGTTACGCACTATGGATTGCAATATCTGATGACCGGATGGACGTTCAGAGATTACAGGCGCTATTGGCATAGTTGACTTAACCTTGTCAAAACCATTCAAGCGACAGATCTCTTCAATAAGATCAATCTCTCTTTCAATGTCAATCCGGTAGGCAGGAATCGTTACCTTAAAGCTCCCATTTGTGACAGGCTGAACCTGAAACTCAAGGTTTCGGAACAGTTCAGCCATCCGTTCGGCTGACAATGAAAGACCAAGTACAGAGTTGGCCCGTTCTGGTCTGAATGTAACAGAGACCGGATGCTTGGGAGAGGGGAAATTGTCAACACAGCCCTTTGCAACATTACCGCCGGCAAGTTGGGCAATCAAACCTGCCGCGCGATCAAGGGCCTTTGGAACCATGTCAATATCCGCCCCACGTTCAAAACGATGGGATGATTCGGTATGGAGCCCCAACCTCTTGGATGTACGACGGATTGATGGAGGATCAAAGAATGCACTCTCAAGCAGGATGTCAGTGGTTGACTCAGTAATCTCGGAATTTTCACCACCCATGATGCCAGCAAGAGCAACTGGTACGTTACGGTCACAAATCAGCATATCTGCGCCTGCAAGTATCCGTTCCTGACCGTCAAGGGTACGAAATTTTTCTCCTTCAGCAGCCCTGCGCACAATTATCTGTCCTCCGGCTACCTGTGTATAGTCAAAGGCATGAAGAGGATGCCCCAGTTCAATCATTATAAGGTTAGTCACATCAACTACGTTATTTATTGAACGCATTCCAACCATGTTAAGACGGTTTACCAGCCATGCCGGAGACGGCGCTATTCGGCAACCGGAAATGAAGCGTGCAGCATAGCGGGGACATCCGGTTGAATCCAGAATGTTCACAGATATTCTGGAATTAACAGGCTCACCATATTCAGGTAATACTGTTGATGGATATCTGACCCTTTTGCCCAGCTTTGCAGCGATCTCTCTGGCTATACCTATGACACTCAGGCAGTCGGCACGATTTGGAGTAAGCCCGATCTCAAAAATTGTATCCTTTAATCCGGTTGCTTCGAAAAAGGGTTTACCTAACGTTGCAGTATCAGGTAGTACCATGATGCCTGAGCTTTCTTCAGCTAATCCCAGCTCTTTTTCTGAACACAACATCCCGCAAGACTCTTCACCCCTGATCTTTGAACGTTTGATCCTGAAATCTCCTGGCAGGACAGCCCCAATCTTAGCTAATGCAACTGTGTCACCTGCTTTAAAGTTCTGGGCCCCGCAAACTACTGTCAAAATTTCAGTGCCATTATCAATCTTGCAGAGAGAGAGTTTATCGGCGTTTGGGTGCTGATTTTTTTCAAGCACTCTGGCGATCACAACATCATCCATGCCAAAGCCGCGCTTTTCTACCCACTCCACTTCTAGTCCGAGCATCGTCAAAAGCTCACTCAGCTCAGCAGGTGTAAGATCAAAATCAACAAACTCTTTCAGCCAGTTATAGGTTACTTTCATATAATCACCATACCTCTAAAACTGACGTAAAAAACGTACATCGTTTTCAAAAAGAAGACGCATATCACTTATCCCGTATTTCAGCATTGCAATCCGCTCTATTCCCATTCCAAAGGCAAACCCGGAAAAAATCTCAGGATCATATCCTACATGTCTGAAAACTTCAGGATCAACCATGCCAGCGCCAAGAATTTCAAGCCAGCCTGACTGCTTACATACCCGGCAGCCTGAACCGCCGCAGATTACACAGGCTATGTCAACCTCTGCAGAGGGTTCTGTAAAAGGGAAAAAGCTTGGCCTTAGCCTTACACCGGTATCCTGGCCAAAAAGCTGATTGGTAAAGATGGTAAGTATCCCTTTAAGATCAGAAAATGAAACTCTGCTATCCACCATTAACCCCTCAATCTGATGGAACATTGGAGAGTGGGTTGCGTCTGAGTCACAACGGTAGACAGTTCCTGGTGCAATTATACGAACCGGGGGTTTTTGTTTAAGCATTGCCCTGATCTGTACAGGAGATGTATGCGTCCGGAGCAACATTGAGTTTTCAACAAAAAAAGTGTCCTGCATATCTCTGGCAGGGTGCTCTGGAGGGAAGTTGAGGGCTTCAAAGTTGTACCAGTCATGTTCAATTTCAGGCCCTTCAGCAACAGAAAAACCCAAGTGAGAAAATATTTCGGTAACCTCTTCGATTACAAGAGTAACGGGATGTTTGCTGCCTTTCATCTTGCGACGTCCTGGCAGGGTTACATCAATCCGTTCAGATGCCAGTTTTTGAGCTGTTTTTTGATTGCGTGCATCGGATAAAGCACTGTCAATTATTGATTCAAGCTCATTTTTTAAACTGTTAACAAGCTGCCCTATAACTGGGCGTTCTTCAGTGGACAGCGCTCCCAGTCCTTTCATCAGGCTGGTCAGCTCTCCCTTACGTCCCAGAAAGCGTACCCTGATCTCATTCAGAAGCTCCTCAGATGTTGTGGCAGCAATGGAATCAAGAGCTTGCTGACGTATCTGTTCAAGCTGTTCCCTCATAGCAGTATCCTTTTAAGCCGTTGTTAAATAATGGTAAAAGATAAAAAGGGAACGGGAGTAAAAACTCCAATTCCCTTCTTCTACCAATAGAGTAAGGTTTATAAATTGGCCTTTGCCAATGCCGATATTTCGGCAAAACCTTTTGGATCTGAAATGGCGATATCTGCAAGTACCTTGCGGTCAATCTGGATATCAGCCTTTTTCAGGCCAAAAATAAATTTACTGTAGGAAATGCCATGCAAACGGGATGCTGCGTTTATCCGCATAATCCAGAGAGCACGGAAATCCCGTTTTTTAACACGACGATCACGGAAGGCATACTTCAGCGCCCGATCCACTGCCTCAGTTGCGCTTCTGAACAACTTGCTCCTTGCGCCTCTGTATCCTTTTGCAAGCTTCAGGACTTTGTTGCGCCGTTGCCTTGATTTGAAACCACCTTTTACTCTCGGCATCTTTGTACTCCTTTATTTTAAATTACCCGATCCGCAAGAGGCCGTTTTCTCACGGTTCAGGGGGGCGGTACAGCACAGGGCTGTGCCTGGATTAAAGATATGGAATCAGTGCACAGATGTTCTTTTGATCTACTGATGCAACGGTATTGCTCTGACGAAGATTTCTTTTACGTTTGCGACTTTTATGGGTCAGAATATGGCTGGTAAAGGCGTGGGCACGTTTAATCTTGCCGGTACCTGTTTTTTTGAAACGCTTGGCTGCTGCGCGGTTAGTTTTGATTTTAGGCATTTGTGTAGCTCCTTCTTATGATTTTATTTAAAGCTTGAGGGTCTTGCATAAGTCGCAGTTATTTCATTCCGACAGACTTTTGCGTACCCCCCGGCTTTAATTACAGGTTTTAAGTTCATTACTGATTTAAAAACTGGTTATCTGAATAGAGGGTATTAAAGATTAAACAGTCTTCCGGAATAAACGTAATGTTTATCAGTGTTTTTTTAACTTAGGTGCAACTATCATAAACATCTGACGGCCATCAACACGTGGAGGCACCTCTACCACTGCAATATCCGAGAGTTCCGATGCAAACTTTTCAATAACAGCCCGCCCGATATCCTGATGAGTTATTTCTCGACCACGAAAGACCAGAGTAACCTTGGCCTTGTTACCTTCTTCAAGAAAGCGACGTACATGTTTGACCTTGAAGTCGAGATCATGGTCATCGGTTTTAGGCCGGATCTTTACCTCTTTAACCTGAACCTGAACCTGCTTCTTCTTGGCTTCTTGCTGTTTTTTGCTCTGCTGGTATTTGAACTTACCATAATCCATTATCCGGCAGACCGGAGGAGTTGCAGAAGGTGAGACCTCAACCAGATCCAACTGGCGTGACTCGGCAGCATCCAGTGCCTCACGCAGGGTAAGAATCCCAAGTTGTTCGCCATCGTGAGTAATTACACGGACTTCTGAAGCACGAATGGCGTTATTGATGTTAACTGAAGCGGTTTTGGTAGGGGCAGCTATGACGGCACCTCCTGTATTAATAGAACTTGATTATTGTTTACTTATAGGCCTTTACTTCTGATTCAATAAAGGCGATTAATGCCTCTGGTGTCATGGCCGTAAGGTTACTGCCATCCCGGTAGCGTGGCGTCACTGTGCCATTTTCAACCTCTTTATCTCCGATAATAAGCATATAGGGAATTTTTTGCAACTGAGCCTCACGTATTTTAAAATTCAGTTTTTCATTTCTGAGATCTTCCTGAACACGGATACCGGCATCTCTTAATTTTTTGAATACGTCTTTTGTATATTCAATCTGTTTGTCAGTCACATTCAGCAAAATTGTCTGGACAGGTGAGAGCCAAAGCGGAAAATTGCCTGCGAAATGCTCAATCAGTACGCCAATGAACCTTTCTATTGATCCAAGTATCACCCGATGAACCATTACAGGCCGTTTGCGCTCGCCGTCAGTGGATATATAAGTCAGATCAAACCGTTCAGGGAGGGTAAAATCGCATTGGATAGTAGCACACTGCCACCGTCTGTCAAGACAATCACGCAGTTTGATATCAATCTTGGGGCCGTAAAATGCACCATCACCTTCATTTATCTCAAATGGGCGTCCTGAATCCTGCAGAGCTGAAAGCAATGCACTGGTTGCCCTTTCCCAGTCTTCATCACTACCGATTGACTTTTCCGGGCGTGTCGAAAGTTCCATTTCGTACTCAAAACCAAAGATTCCCATAACATCGGATACAAAATCCAGAACAGACTTAATTTCACCGTCAAGCTGTTCAGGTGTGCAGAGAATATGGGCGTCATCTTGAGTAAAACAACGAACCCTTAGCAGACCGTGTAACACACCAGCCCTTTCATGCCTGTGGACAGTGCCCAGCTCAAAATATCGTTGGGGCAGGTCTCTGAAACTGCGCAGATGTGACTTGTAAATCATCATATGGGAGAGGCAGTTCATTGGCTTTACGCCAAAACTCATTTCGTCTACTTCAGTAAAATACATGTTTTCGCGGTAATTGTCATAATGTCCGGAACGCTGCCACAATTCAGTTTTAAGTATCTGAGGCCCGACTACAATGTCATAACCTCTTTTTAAATGTTCCTTACGTTCAAAATCTTCCAGTATCGTTCTCAGCATAGCCCCTTTGGGATGCCAAATTGCGAAACCAGCCCCAACTTCATCGCTGAAAGAGAACAGATCCAGTTCACGCCCTAATTTACGGTGGTCCCGACGTTTCGCCTCTTCAAGTCTGTGCAGATACAAGTCGAGCTCTTTTTTATCAACAAAGGCTGTTCCGTAAATTCTCTGCAACATCCTGTTTTTTTCATCACCTCGCCAGTAGGCACCGGCAATTGACAGAAGTTTGAATGCCTTCAGTTTGTTTGTATTTGGTACATGAGGCCCTCGGCAGAGATCCGAAAAATTGCCTTGCGTATATATGGAAACGGTTTCTGCGCCGATATCCTGAATTAATTCTTTCTTGTAAGTCTCACCGGTCTGCTCAAAGAAATCAATCGCTTCAGAAGCTGACATTACCCTGCGTTCCAGGGGCTGACCCATGGCAGCCAGTTCGATCATTTTGTTTTCAATCCGCTCAAGGTCTTCCGGTGTAAATGGGCTAGCTACATCAAAGTCATAATAGAATCCGTTTTCTATTGCCGGACCGATGGTTACTTTAGTTTCAGGGAAAAGCTCCTTGACGGCCTGCGCCATCAGGTGAGAAGTGGAATGTCTGATTATTTCAAGAGCTTCCGGATTTTTTTCTGTAATTATTGCAACGTTGTCTCCATCTGCCAGCAATGCGGAAGTGTCAACAAGTACTCCATTAATCTTTCCTGCAATAGCCGCCTTCGCAAGACCAGCGCCTATGGAACTTGCCAGGTCTGATACAGAAGTCCCAGCAGCAAGCTCTCTTGTTGTATTATCTGGTAATGTTATATTTATCATTGACATACTTTACTATCTCCAAACAGAAAAGGCATCGGAACTCTGATGCCGAAGCTAAAGCCTTTAAGTGGCAGGCACGGACTATATCAATACAAATCAGGTTTAAGAATTAAAATAAAGGCTTACCCGAGTGTTAATCGAAGTTAAGTCTGATATCACTGTTTTTATTGATTGTCAATAGAGCCCACAGTAAATCACACGGTAAATTTGTTCTAAGTGTAACCCCTTGTATTGCTTGATTGACTATAAGGTAAAACTCCAATAATTTAAGCACTATAAAAATAGAACAAATTTACCGTGCAGTAAATCACGTCAATCTACGTCCCCTATTGCCTCCTCCGTACCAGTTTGAGCAGTTGATCCATGTAGCTGATGGACCAGCACCTATGGACCTGCTCAAGACCAAGCAGGTCTCCCCGGAAGAGACTCACAAATGCGCCATTGATAAGAAACAGTTTGAACAGTACCTTCCGCAGGCTAC
>DYNH01000076.1 GCA_020721175.1 Trichlorobacter lovleyi
CAAGCTTTGATGCTGTATTGAAGTAGTTACCCGCATTTATGATATTGAGGGCAGGTTTCCGAGGATTTAAGACTTGAGCTATCATCACCGATGTATTATAGATACAGTTCATAAATCATTATCAAGTTTAAAGGTATCAGGGAGTAAACAGATGAAACATCTAAAAATTGCTTCATTAATCCTTTTGGGGATCATATCTACAGGTTGTGTACATTCGACCTCGCCGGTTTCTATAGAAAATGCTTTTCAGCGAAAAGTCATTACACCTTGTGATAATGATATCTTCTGTCTGCGTGACAGCTACAGCACAACCTGGGACACCACTTACAGCAACTGTGTTGCCGATAACTGCGGATATCGTCCGCAGATGTTGCCTAACTATCCTGTAACCTACAAGAAAAGTGAGTATATAGTTGAAACCGGAAGCGATGGCTACAGGATACAAATGCCATCCGGCGGAACCATAAAGCATTAGTGATAATTTCTCAAAACGGAGGATTTATGAATTTTAAACCCATAAAAAGCAAACTGTTTTACTGGACTGCCTGCTCCCTTCTCTTAATGACCGGGTGTGCCTCGAATAATATGGCAGTGGTCGAGGATAACCAGAGATATATTGTAAGTGACAAGCTTAATCTGCCGACAACTTATACTGCCGCCGGTAATTTCAACTCTCGTGTTATCTTTATGGCTGATCAACTGGAAAGGAACCTTGATCGTAAAAATCTGGCTAACACATTTATTATTACAAGCTTCGCAAATCTTAACAGGCTTTCCGAGACAACCGCCTTTGGCCGTCTGATATCAGAAAACCTAATCCATGAACTTCAGGTAAGAAGGTGGCAGGTTTTTGAAGTGCGCCTTACAAAAGATATAGTTATTAATGATAATGGCGAATTTTCCCTCAGCAGGGATATTAAAAAACTCAAAGAACTGTACAAAATCGGCGGAATTGTTGCCGGTACCTATTCTGTAACCGGTAACAGTATTATAGTTAATGCAAGGGTGATTGATATTAACACCGGTATAGTCGTATCATCTGCACAGTCCCAGATACCTGTCAACTGGTTTACCGACAATCTGCTGGTTAGTGATGAAAATGTAAAACCTGTGAGGATAGTAGGTGACCATGACTTATTGGATCAACACATACTGCCAGCCCCTTACCCGCCCCCTGAACTGCCTGTAACACAGCCAAGACCGGCAGGAGCAGTACATTGAACTGCGTTTTAAGGTTATGCCTGCCTATACTTCTGATGCTGGCGCTTAATGGCTGTTCCACTGTTCCGGTGCAGGGGCCTTGCCACGGCAAGACCCTGGCTCAGCTTATGGACGCAACCGATCTCAAATCACTATTTCAGCAGGCTGCATTTGAACTATGCACCTATAACTGCTCTGACTGTGTAAACAGGATGCCGGATGGTTCTGTTGCCATCAAGCCAAGCATCTGCAACACAGATGAGATAAAACGGCAAACCGTTCTGGTTACCGACTTTGTTGACATCAAGACATACATGCCGGACCTGCCTGGCCTGCTGATGGGCGAGATGATGCGTGGCAGCTTGAACCAGGTCTGCTGTTACAAGATTGTTCAGGCTGAATTTGGAAAATATTTTAAACTTAATGAAAATGGATTAGTCTCATTGACCCGCCGTATCAGCGACATCAAGCAGGATTCCTACCCGCAACCCGAAGCTGTTGTCGGTACATACAACCATGTTAGCAACAACAAGGTGGTGCTGTTTGTACGCAGAATCAACACCACTACAGGCCATGTAGTAAAGATGGTTACCCGTGAGATAGACTATTCATGCTATGGAAGGCAGATTAACTATAAAGTTAGGTAAGATTATCAATATCCCCAAATTGCTCTCCAAGTCCTTCATCAAGAAATTCCCTTGAATATCGAACATAGTTAGCAGCAGATTTTTTTAGCCAGTCAATCTCTTGCCGAGTCAAATCCCGTTTGTATTTTGCTGGCGCTCCTATCCAGAGAGTATGGGGAGGTATCACTGTTCCTTCGGTAACCAGGGCCCTCGCCCCAACCAGTGCTCCTTCACCAACAACTGCCGTATCCATTACCATTGCCTGCATTCCAATAAAGCAGCCGTTTCCAAGGGTACAACCATGCAAGGTCACACTATGCCCGATGGTTACATCATCGCCAATAATCAAGGGCGCTCCAGGATCGTCCGCAGTTTTTTTATGGGTAACATGAAGCATGGTCATATCCTGAACATTGCTCCGGTCACCAATTCTAATAAAATTTACATCCCCACGTGCCACCACGTTATACCAAATGCTTGATTCATTACCGATGCTAACGTCACCTATAATTACAGCCGTTTCAGCAATAAATGCCGACGGAGCTATTTCCGGTTGAAATCCCTTGAAAGACCGTATCATGGATAGACCCTTACAACCTGCTCTGCTACACAGGCTGGCTTATCATTACCCTCAACCATAACAGTTAAAAGATACACTATCTCCACTCCTTCTCCAGCCATAATTGCATCCAGAACCCTGGTGTGTGCCCGAATCCGGTCACCTGGCTTTACCGGCGATGGGAATCTTACCTTGTTGAGACCGTAGTTGACCCGCAACCGCATACCTGGATAGTTCTTTTCAAACTCCCCCGCAGCGTTTGCTCTGGTTAAAAGCGGCAGCAGGGACAGGGTAAGAAAACCATGGGCAACGGTGCTTTTGTATGGTGATTCAGTTGCAGCCCGCGCCGGATCAATATGTATCCACTGCATATCGCCAGTGGCCCTGGCAAAATCATCTATCCTGACCTGATCAACCAACAGCCAGTCACCAACAGAAATCTCCTCTCCCTTTAGTTTTTGATAAATATCTAGCAACAGGCCTGCGGCAGACATATTTACTTCTCCTTCTTGATCTCTTTGCGTGGAAATTGCGAAACAACGCCGGTTTAGTTTAAAAGCCCTCTAAGCAGTTCAAGATTGACCTGATCCATCATGTTATCGTCACCCTTGGGGGTTTCCAGTATCTTTGGTATTTTTGTAAAACGCTGATCGTTCATAATAAAGCGGAAAGGTTCAAGTCCCAGGGCGCCTCGTCCGATATGCTCGTGACGATCAACCCTGCTGCCAAGCCCCTTTTTTGAGTCATTCAGGTGAAAGCAAAGCAACCTGTCAAGCCCCAAAAGCCTGTCAAACTGTTCCATGACATCAGCATAGCCTTCAGGAGTGGCTGTGTTATAGCCAGCAGCAAAGGTATGGCATGTGTCAAAACAGATCCCGAACCTGTCCGGATATTTAGAGTGATTAATAATAGTCTGCAACTCCTCAAAGGTTCTGCCCAGATTGGTTCCCTGGCCTGCAGTTGTTTCAAGCAGAACAAGACCTTCGTAGCAGGAAACCTCTTCAAAGAGTTGATCAAAGGCCGAAATTACACGCCTTAAACCCTCCTCCGGCGTGTCGGTGGTATGAGATCCCGGGTGCATTACAATCTTGTTGATGCCAAGCCTGGCACAGGTAGCCATTTCATCTGCAAAGGAGGACAGACTTTTGTCACGGGTATCACCAGGCGCCGCTGCAAGGTTGATAAGATATATATCATGTGAAATTACTTCGTGGAGTCCGGAAGAGGCAAAGGCCTTTCGGAACAAGTCAACATCTTTGTCACTAAGTGGCTTGCCCTTCCACTGATTGGATGAGCGGGTAAAAATCTGCAGGGTACCACAACCGGCGTTAACCGCGCGCTCAACAGACTTGTAAAGACCGCCGGCGATTGACATATGGGCGCCTAGAAAATCATTCATATTAATCCCTCGGTACAGCCAGCATCTTGTCCAGCGCTGCCCTGGCTTTCAGACGAACATCTTCAGGCACAGTAACAACCGGTTGCATGTTGATAAGACAATTCAAAATATCATCAAGTGCAGTAAGTTTCATATTAGGGCAGATCAGTCCCGGCGAAGCTAGTATAAACTCTTTATCCGGATTTTCATCACGTAGTTTAAAAAGAATACCAGCCTCTGTCCCTATGATAAATTTTACAGCAGGGCTTTTGGCACAATAGGGTGACATGCCGCTGGTAGAACAGACATGATCGGCCAATACTGAAACATCAGGGGTACATTCCGGATGGCAGACAAAGAGGGCATCAGGGTGAACCGCCTTCAGCTCAATAACCTGCGATGCATTCAAACGTTCATGTGTAGGACAGTAACCATCCCAGAATACAAATTCCTTTTCAGGTACTGACCTTGCAGCCCAGCGTCCCAGGTTACGGTCAGGGGCAAAGATCAGTTTCTGCTGTTGCAGGGAGCGAACAACAGATACAGCATTGGCAGATGTGCAGCAGATATCGGATTCTGCCTTGACTGCTGCTGTGGAGTTGACATATGTGACAACCGGAACTCCGGGGTGTTGTTGCTTGAGGTTACGTAACCCATTAACGTCAACCATATCAGCCATTGGACAGCCTGCGTCAGCGCGCGGCAGCAGGACAGTTTTACGGGGAGAGAGTATAGCCGCTGATTCCGCCATAAAGTGAACCCCACAAAAGACAATTACTTCGGCATCTGTTTTGGCAGCCTCGATTGAAAGTTGTAACGAATCACCTGTTATATCGGCTAATTCCTGAACTTCATCACGCATATAGTTATGGGCCAGAAGAACTGCATTTTTTTCTTTAAGCAGGTGCCTGATCTCTGTACGGATATCATCTGTTATCATTTCTACTCCCTGTCTTTAAAACCGGATGAAACTGCTGATAATGAATAACAAAAAAAACAACACAATTCTATTCAGCATACTCAGGAGGGTAGGCATCTTGCCCGCCTTGCAAGCGGATTTATCGCTTGCATCGTCTTTAAATCCACAAAAACTGTTCGAGCATGAAGCCGCTCGAAACTCAGGCAGGATGCATACACCTCCTTTCTCAATCTTACTTACTCGTTGTTAAAAAATCACCTATTCTTTACAAACGATTTTCTTTTTAACACATTGTCAATTTCTTTTCCACCATCCTGACAAATTCAGCCAGAATGTTCTGTAATCTTCTTGCAGGTAAGGTTTGAGACTGAAGTTTACTGCTGAGTTTAATTGTAATGATTCAAGGGTGATGCAAACGACAAATCCGTTTGAAATGCAGCTTGGACACCCGCTTTCCTGAATATGCAGGTTAGTTACAAAAAAGATTCCGTTTATGGTCAGGATAACTCACCACAAACGGAATCTTTTTACCATAAACTCTGCAAGAAAAGGGCTTTTTGGCTGCCTTTAATTAAAAACAGGCAGGATAACTGGTACAAAAACCGATAAATCTGGTTAAAAATTAATATCCAACTGGGTCGTAAAGGCTGGCTTCCCACCAGGAATTGACTCTCCAGCGGATGGCTTGTAAAACGGATTAAAAAATACAGTGCCTACAAGCAAAGAAACATTTTTATTGAATGCCCATGAACCACCTACAGACAGGGCGCCGTTTGCATTATTACCACTCATGTAATCAACTGCCAGCCATAACTTGTCAGATATTTCACTGATTGTACGGTCCCAGGAAGCCATTACCCCGCTATTCTGATTACTGAGGTTTGTGCCGTTTGCCAGGGCACGTTCAGATCCGAAGTATCCACCGGCAGAAAGGCGGCCAATAACCGGCAGTGTCTTTCCAACAAGACCGTATACAATGTTCTGACGAGTAGAAAGGGCATTTTCAGGTTTGTCATATGTGCCAAGATTGTAGATACCCAGTGCAACTGAAGGCATTCCATTAAAGAAAGAATCTTCCGGTGTGCCCAGCTTGGCGTTAAAGTAAAATGGGTGATTATCCGCCTGATTGTCATTCTGTTTGAGTGAGGTCAAATAGTCTATGCCTATTTCAAGTTTTATCTTTTCAAAAGGTAACACACCCACTGTTACGCCAACATCGTAGATATTAGCCCCTGCATCAGATTTTGGTGAATATCGGATATAGGAATCAATACCTATATTTACATCACCAAAACCTTTAACATCTGGAGATGGGATCCACACCTGGGTAGAGGGCGTTGCCATTGCAGTGCCGCTGAGAGAAAGAGTCAATACCGCTGCCAAGATCATTTTACTAGCTGTTTTCATCGTTGTTCCTCCTTTTGGAATTACTTTAACTGCAGGATACGGCCTTTGTATCTAAGCCGGATTTTAGTTGAAGCTTAAACAGTAAGTGTGCCAAATGGAGTTAAATATGATTTGCAACAACTTAATTCAATTGATTACAGTATGTTATCTGGATGTATGAGCCAGGTAATAATGTTGCCGGATTCATAAATTCCATGTTACATGATTAATTATTAATCAAGAGATGCTTTATTGTGCATCACAGGAGAGACAAATGCCGAACTACCTCGCTTTTGCAAGTGATAACTATGCAGGAATTTGTCCGGAGGCATGGGCGTCCATGTCTGAGGCCAATACAGGATTTACTAAATCCTACGGAGATGATGATTTTACTGACCGTGCCTGCAAACTTTTACGTGAACTCTTTGAGACAGACTGTCAGGTCTTTTTTGTTTTTAACGGTACTGCTGCCAATTCGCTGGCACTTGCTTCTCTCTGCCGATCATATCACAGCATCATCTGCCATGAGCTGTCGCATATTGAGACTGATGAATGTGGAGCGCCAGAATTTTTCTCAAATGGCACGAAAATTCTGCTGGCATCAGGTCCGAACGGAAAAATTAATCTGGGTGATGTAGAATATCTGATTGGCCGTCGCAGTGACATCCATTACCCAAAACCCAATGTCCTTTCGATCACTCAGTCCACCGAGCTAGGCACTGTCTATACAACGTCTGAGCTGGAGGCAGCCGGTGAAACTTCGCGTAAATACGGGATGCGAGTTCAGATGGATGGAGCCAGGTTTGCAAATGCCACAGCCTCACTTGAATGCAGTCCGGCAGACATAAGCTGGAGGGCTGGTGTTGATGTACTATGCCTGGGCGGTGCGAAAAACGGTATGGCAATTGGAGAGGCAGTGGTTTTTTTCAAAAAAGAGCTGGCTTTGGAGTTCGATTACCGCTGCAAACAGGCTGGGCAACTGGCATCCAAGATGCGTTTTCTGGCTGCTCCGTGGATTGGCATGTTAAAAGATGGGATATGGCTTAAACGGGCAGCTCATGCCAACCGTTGCGCAAGCTTGCTGGCAGAACAAATCCGTAATATCCGGCAGGTAGAGATCATGTTTCCGGTTCAGGCCAACGCTGTTTTTGTAAGAATGCCGGATCACCTTGTATCAGGATTGCGGGGGATTGGCTGGTGTTTTTACAGCTTTATCGGCGCAGGAGGTGTCAGGCTAATCTGTTCCTGGGCAACCGAAGAGGCAGACATTACCGCCCTGGTAAATGACATAAAGAAGCTTTCAGATTTACCATGAAGAAAACATGCGTTAATGGATCAGGCACATTTGCCTGTAAAAAAAGGCTGACCAGTTGCCTGATCAGCCTTTAATTTAAGACATCTTGTTAATTAACGGCTACTCGTTCCAACCTTCTGGGTGTAATTCACCTATCTGCTCCCAATGCTCGGGTGAACGCCACAGAGACGAGAGTATCAGCTCACGGATATGCAGGAACTCCTTAGGAAGCTTGTCATACATTTTCACGAAAAGCTCTTCGTGTGAGATAACCTCATTTTGCCAGACGTTACGGTCAACAGACATAATTTCATTAAACTTGTCTCGTGGCATATCAATGCCTTCCCAGTCCATATCATCATAGCGGGGCATCCAGCCCAGCGGTGATTCCACGGCACCAACCTTGCCCTGTACCCGATCAACAATCCACTTGAGTACTCGCATATTATCGCTATAACCAGGCCACAAGAACTTGCCATTTTCATCTTTGCGGAACCAGTTTACGCTGAAAATACGGGGTGGACGTCCGATGGTGCGACCGAACTGCAACCAGTGGGCAAAATAATCCGCCATATGGTACCCGCAGAACGGTAACATTGCAAACGGGTCCCGCCGGACATTTCCGGTTGCCCCTACAGCAGCCGCTGTGGTTTCAGAACCCAGGGTGGAGGCCATATATACTCCAAAGTTCCAGTTAAAGGCCTGGTAAACCAGCGGCACTGTATCCTTGCGACGTCCACCAAAGATGAATGCGCTCATCGGCACACCTTTGGGGTTCTCCCAATCCGGATCTATACTTGGGCATTGTGATGCAGGTGAGGTAAAGCGTGCGTTGGGATTGGCAGCCGGACGACCACAACCGGGTGTCCAGGGATTTCCTTGCCAGTCAGTCAGTTTTGCAGGTGGTTCATCAGTCATGCCTTCCCACCATACATCGCCATCTTCGGTCAAGGCCACGTTTGTAAAAATAGTATTCTGTTCACAAGAAATCATTGCGTTAGGGTTGGTTTTATAATTGGTGCCCGGAGCCACGCCAAAATAACCATATTCAGGATTGATAGCATAGACCTGGCCGTCTGCGCCTGGCTTGATCCAGGCAATATCATCACCTATTGTAGTAACCTTCCAACCCTGTTCCTGAAATGACTGTGGCGGGATAAGCATTGCGAAATTAGTTTTTCCGCAGGCACTGGGAAATGCTGCCCCCACGTAGGTTTTTTCTCCGGTGGGTGATTCAACCCCGAGAATCAACATATGTTCAGCCAGCCAGCCCTCATCTTTACCCTGTTTGGATGCTATCCGCAGGGCCAGACATTTTTTGCCCAACAGGGCGTTACCGCCATATCCGCTGCCATATGACCAGATCGCCCGCTCTTCAGGGAAATGTACAATGTACTTCTGCTTGTTGCATGGCCAAGGAACATCTTTCTGGCCTGGCTCAAGAGGAGCGCCGACGGAATGCAGGCAAGGGATAAACTCCCCGTCTCCAAGCACATCAATTACCTGCTTGCCCATACGAGTCATAATTCTCATATTGGCAACAACATAGAGGGAGTCAGTGATCTCAATCCCGATTTTTGCAATGTTAGACCCCAGAGGTCCCATACTGAACGGGATTACATACATGGTACGACCCTTCATAGAGCCTTTGAAGAGCCCTTTAAGGGTTTCTTTCATCTCTTTCGGATGCACCCAGTTATTGGTAGGTCCTGCATCATGCCTGGAGAGGGAGCAGATGAAGGTCCGATCCTCAACCCTGGCCACATCTGATGGATCTGAAAAAGAGAGATAACTGTTTGGGCGCTTTTCCTGGTTTAGTTTTATAAAAGTTCCGCTTTCCACCATCTTTGCGCAAAGACTGTCGTACTCCTCCTGAGAACCATCACACCAATGAATGTTGTCAGGTTCACACATTGCGGCCATCTCTTTTACCCATGCCTTCAATTGCTCATTTTTCACTTCATAACTCATCTCTGTCGCCTCCCCTTTAGCTAGAAATTAACCTGTGTAACAAGCAGATTTTTACTTTTACTTATTTAGCATAAGAGAGGCTAAAACAAAAGAGCCAACTGATGCTTTTTTTATTTTTATACAACTATAGAGTAACCAACATGTGCCGACTGGAAAGCAGCGGGAAACTCCTGTTTGAGGCGCGCAGCAGCGTTAAAGCCTGTGCAGTGACTGGCAGCCAGCTTGGTGATTTTCCATTTTCTTAAAGCAGATACAGTCTGATCCAGTTGCTGGCCGGTACAATATCCAAGATGAGTGCCACCAATAACCGCATAGATATCACTGCACCCGGTCAGTAAAGCAGCATACTCCAACGTATTGATCAATCCGGAGTGGCAACAGCCCAGCAAAATGACAAGACCTTTTTCAGTGGGTATAATCAGGGACTGATCATCATTAAACGGATCGCGAACAGTGCCGCTGACATCAAGAAAAAGGCCACTGTCTCCAGTCTCAAAATCTGTGTTTCTGGGCACCTGACCGGTCATGTATATACCCTTGCATATCTCACGGTACTGATTTGAAAAATCAAAAACAGCCCCATGTCCTTCAAGATACTCTTTGGGGTATGGCAACCCCAAAGAAATATTTTCACCAGTGTCCTTATACCTGTAACGAGGGAGCAAAATATCTGCATGTCCAAAAATCCTTTTGCCTCCACAGGTTCTAAGCAATGGTAAAAGGCCACCGGTATGGTCATAATGTCCGTGGGAGAGTGCAACATCTTGCAACTGGTGAAGGTTTTTATTCATACGCTGGGCATTGTGTAACAGGGTAAAGCCCTGACCGGTATCAAACAGCAATGAGCTGTTTTCCCATTCAACAAGCGCACTGAACCCGTGTTCTCCAAGTGTTCCAGAGATTGAACCTACAGAGTTTTCACAAAGAATGGTGATGCGGTAATTCATGCTCACTCCTTTCTTTTGGTTGTGAGTTGTGAAGAACAAAAAACATCTAAATGGTGCTGATATGATACCCGGAAAGAGGGATATCACGTTCGAGTTTAACTGTCAATTCAGGGTTGTTTTCCAAAATTCAAAAAGATTTTGGATAGCAAAATAACAATCACGCGAGGCTCTTTCAAAAAGATTGTCATCCCCGAAGGCCTCTATCGGGGATCAAGGGATAATTTAAAAGTTGATAAATACAATCAGTTACCCATCTATAGTAAATAATAGTAAAACACTCTATATTCAGGCTTGAAATGTTCTGAAAACCATTTAGACTAAAAAGGTAGAGCCTCTTTTAAAAGTTAATTCATCATGGTTTAGCCAGATTCATCATAAACGGAATATCGGCAGGTACATGGTTGCAGGCAGTTATTCAGTTACCCATTAGTTTGTCAGAGGACAAACCAGCACTTTTGAAATCGCCGCGATGTTATTTTCATTTATTTTGCATATCCATGAGCAGGAGGTACTGATATGGCACTGTGGGACAAATTAAAGGCCGAACTTATTGACATCATCCAGTGGCTGGATGACACCAACGACACACTGATCTGGCGTTTTCCGCGTTACAACAATGAAATCAAGTACAACGCAAAACTTGTAGTCAGGGAGGGACAGGCTGCGGTCTTTATCAATGAAGGCCAGCTTGCCGATGTTTACGGCCCGGGAACCTACACCCTGACCACACAGAACATGCCGGTTCTGGCTACCCTGAAAGGCTGGAAGTACGGCTTTGAATCCCCCTTCAAGGCTGAAGTATATTTTGTTTCAACCCGCCAGTTTACCAACCTGAAGTGGGGCACCCCAGGCCCCTGCACCATGCGTGA
>DYNH01000077.1 GCA_020721175.1 Trichlorobacter lovleyi
ACGATGTCTTGGCACAAAAAAACGTCCACGATGTAGTGGCACTCAACAACTAACCCTTATCTGCTGTACCTGGTGACAGACCGTTCTCTTGCCAGGGGGCGATCACTGGTTGATGTTGTGCGAGATGCAGTTGCAGGCGGTGTAACCTGTGTGCAACTGCGAGAAAAGGATTGCAGCACAAGGGATTTTCTGCATGAGGCGTTACTGCTGAAAGATATTTTAAAACCAGTTGGTGTTCCTCTGATAATCAACGATCGGGTTGACATTGCCCTTGCAGCCGGGGCAGATGGTGTGCATCTGGGGCAGTCTGACATGCCGATCAGATATGCCCGTCGCCTGGGACCACCGGAATGGATTATTGGGGTCTCTGCCGGTTCTGTTCAGGAGGCTGTTAAGGCAGAAGAGGAGGGGGCTGATTATATTGGTGCAAGCCCTGTATTCAATACTCCTACCAAGACCGATACGGTTCAACCACTGGGACTGGAGGGACTCAGGCAGATGCGGGGGGCTGTTTCTGTTCCGCTGGTGGCTATTGGCGGAATAAATACAGGTAATCTGAAAGAGGTGATTATGGCTGGAGCAGATGGAGTTGCAGTTGTGTCCGCCATAATTGCTACTGACTTTCCACTTGAATCAGCAATGGTGCTTGGCAGTGAACTTGTTGCCTCACAAGGGACTTTGAGAAACAAAAGTCGGGGGCACTTTTAGCAGAACCGCACTGTCTCCGAGAGTTGTTACATTCAAATATAGCCTTTTCTGCTTTACTTTCCAACTGTTGTTGATTATTGTTACTGATTCTATCTGCATTATCCCACATCGGCGAGAGTTCATGGACACCAGCAGGATTCGTAACTTTTCAATCATTGCACATATTGATCATGGCAAGTCTACCCTTGCAGATCGTTTGCTGGAGTACACCGGCGCCCTTACTGCCCGCGAGATGCAGGATCAGTTTCTTGACAAGATGGACCTGGAACGGGAGAGGGGTATCACCATCAAGGCCCAGACGGTTCGGTTAAACTATGTTGCCAACGATGGAAATGAGTACGTCCTTAACCTGATTGACACCCCTGGCCATGTTGACTTTACCTACGAGGTCTCCCGGTCGCTTGCTGCCTGTGAAGGTGGGCTTCTGGTTGTTGATGCTTCGCAGGGGGTTGAGGCCCAGACCCTGGCCAATGTCTATCTTGCTCTTGATATCAATCTGGAGGTTTTTCCGGTTCTTAACAAGATAGACCTGCCCGCTGCCGATCCGGAGCGGGTAAAGCATGAAATCGAAGAGATTATCGGGATAGACGCCCATGACGCAGTGCTGGCCTCTGCAAAAGAAGGGATCGGCACCCGTGAGATACTTGAAGAGATAGTAAAGAAGATTCCAGCGCCCGGAGGAGATGCCTCGGCGCCTTTAAAGGCGCTGTTGTTTGATTCTTGGTATGACCAGTACCAGGGGGTCATAATACTGGTGCGACTTTTTGACGGTAGATTGAAAAAGGGTGACAAGATACAGCTTATGTCAACCAACAAGGGGTATGAGGCACTTAAGGTAGGTGTGTTTTCTCCTGTAATGGTTGAAGTTCCGGAACTTGCGGCGGGAGAAGTAGGTTTTGTGATTGCCGGAATCAAGGATGTGGCTGATGCCAAGATTGGCGATACTGTTACGCTGCAACATCGTCAGTGCAGTGAGATGCTGAGCGGTTTCAAAGAGGTAAAGCCTATGGTCTTTTCTGGCCTTTACCCCATTGATACGGTACAGTATGAACAGTTGCGTGATGCCCTTGCAAAGCTGAAGCTTAATGATTCGTCATTTTCTTTTGAGCCTGAGACATCTGTGGCGCTTGGATTTGGATTCCGTTGCGGTTTTCTCGGGCTTCTTCATATGGAGATCATCCAGGAACGACTGGAACGGGAATTTTCCCTTGATCTGATCACCACAGCCCCAACGGTCGTCTACAAGGTACACAAGACAGATGGTACTCTGTTTGAGATTGACTCTGCCGCAAGGATGCCTGAGCCTCAACATATTGATTTTATGGAGGAACCTTTCATTCTGGCACATATTCATGTCCCCAATGATTTTGTGGGTGGAGTGCTGGCGCTTTGCGAAGAAAAACGGGGGGTGCAGAGGGAAATCCGCTATCTGACCACTACACGGGTCATGATCATCTATGAACTGCCTTTAAATGAGATTGTGCTGGACTTCTACGATCGTCTTAAATCAATTACAAAAGGTTATGCCTCTCTCGATTATGAACACCTGGATTTCCGCCAGAGTGACCTGGTCCGCATGAACATTATGATAAACGGTGATATTGTGGATGCCCTTTCACTGATTGTGCATCGTGATAAATCATATTACCGTGGCCGTGACCTTGTTTCCAAAATGAAAGAACTGATCCCGCGCCAGATGTTTGAAGTTGCGATTCAGGCAGCCATAGGCAACAAGATCATCGCCCGTGAAACTGTAAAGGCACTGCGTAAGGACGTGTTGGCAAAATGTTATGGCGGTGATATTACTCGCAAACGCAAGTTGCTGGAAAAGCAGAAGGAAGGTAAGAAGAGGATGAAAAACGTCGGCAATGTTGAGCTTCCGCAGGAGGCATTTCTGGCAATTCTTAAAGTTGATGATAAATAGGAAGGAAAACAATGTCTGAACAGAATGAGGATATTCTGGTTGCCGAACCGAAAAAAAAGAACCTGTGGCGCGAGTATGCAGAATCAATAGTCATTGCAGTTCTTCTGGCGCTTGTGATTAGAACCTATCTGGTGCAGGCATTTAAGATTCCATCAGGTTCCATGGAAGATACCCTCTTGATTGGGGATCATCTGCTGGTTAACAAATTTATTTACGGCACAAAGATACCATTCAGCGACAAGCAGGTAATCAAGCTTCGGGATCCGGAACGTGGCGATGTAGTGGTTTTTGAATATCCGGAAGACCCTCGCAAGGATTTTATCAAGCGTATTATCGGACTCCCCGGAGATGTGGTTGAAGGTAAGGAAAAAAAGGTTTATGTCAACGGGAAGCTTTACGAAAATCCTCATGAAGTACACAAAGAGACAGAGATTATTCCAAAAGAACAGAATCCGCGTGACACCTTTGGGCCGGTTGTTGTTCCCGCAGATTCATATTTTGTGATGGGTGACAATCGTGATCGTTCCTACGACAGCCGTTTCTGGAAGTTTGTGCGACGTGACCAGTTAAAGGGGCTTGCATTTATCAAATACTGGTCAATTGACGGACCCTGGTACCAATTCAACATACGCTGGAGAAACATTGGCAGGCTTATTAACTAACAGGGAAAACGGCCGGAAGCCTGTTTTATTCTTCTGGCCTTTGCCCCTTGACACTTAAGGAGGTACTTAGCATGGATACATTGGGAAACTGGAAACGTTCTGACTATTGTGGTTGCCTTACTGCCACTGATATCGGTCGTGAGGTGATTTTGATGGGGTGGGCACTCCGCCGTCGCGATCATGGCGGGCTGATCTTTATTGATCTCAGGGATAGAGAGGGGATCGCCCAGGTGGTCTTTGATCCGGAGGTCAATTCGGCTGCACATCAGGTGGCTGAAGGGGTTCGCAGTGAATTTGTACTGGCAGTCAAGGGCACGGTTATCCCCCGGCCTGAAGGAACGGTAAATCCAAACATGAAGACAGGTGAGGTCGAGATTCAGGTGGCTGAGTGCAAGATGCTTAACAGATCAAAACCCCTGCCTTTCATGCTTGATGAGCATAGTGATGTAAACGAGAATATACGCCTTAAATACCGCTATCTTGACATGCGTCGGCCCCAGTTGGCACAGAATCTGATTCTGCGTCATCAGGTTGCCCAGGTTACCCGACAGTATCTTACAGAGAAAGGCTTTCTGGAGCTTGAGACCCCTTTCCTGACCAAGTCTACGCCTGAAGGCGCCCGTGATTTTCTGGTGCCTTCACGAATCAATCAGGGACAGTTTTACGCCCTGCCCCAATCTCCCCAGATTTTCAAGCAAATTCTGATGATTTCAGGTTTTGATCGTTATTTCCAGATAGTTCGCTGTTTCCGTGATGAGGATCTGCGTGCTGACCGGCAGCCGGAATTCACACAGATTGACTGTGAGATGTCCTTTATTGACCGTGAAGATATCATTACCGTGATGGAGGGGCTGATCGCTCGTATTTTTAAAGAGTCCAAGGATATTGATGTTCAGTTGCCTGTCCAGCGGATGACCTACCAGGAGGCTATCCGCCGCTTTGGTGTGGATAATCCTGACCTTCGTTTTGGGCTGGAACTGATTGAATTAACTGATATAGTTAAGGACTCCGGTTTTAAGGTTTTCTCTGATGTGGCGGCAGGCGGTGGTATTATCAAGGGAATTAATGCCAAAGGTTGCTCCAGCTTCTCACGCAAGGATATTGAAGATTTGACAAACTTTGTTGCCATTTATGGCGCCAAGGGGATGGCATATATAAAGGTGACGTCAGATGGTTGGCAGTCACCGATTACCAAATTCTTCAATGACTCCGAGATCACTGCCATGAAAGATGCCTTTGGTGCTGAGGAAGGAGATCTTCTGCTTTTTGTGGCCGACAAGCCAAAGGTGGTCAATGACTCATTGGGCAAGCTGCGCAACCAGTTGGCCTCCCAGATGAAACTGACTAATCCCGATGAGTTCCGCTTTGTCTGGATTACTGACTTCCCGCTGTTTGAATGGGATGAAGAAGATAAGCGCTGGTGTGCTGTACACCATCCGTTTACAGCCCCGATGGATGAGGATGTTGATTATGTTGAATCTAATCCGGGACGTTGCAGGGCCAAGGCCTACGATCTTGTACTGAATGGAAATGAGATAGGCGGAGGTTCAATCCGTATTCATCAGGAACAGGTTCAATCTCTGATGTTCAAGATGCTTGGACATACAGAAGAGGACAAGCGTGCCAAATTTGGTTTCCTGCTGGATGCGCTGGAATACGGTACTCCGCCCCACGGTGGCATCGCCTTTGGCATGGATCGTCTGATTATGCTGCTGACTGGTTCCGATTCAATCCGTGATGTAATTGCATTCCCAAAGACCCAGAAGGGCACCTGTCTGATGTCAGAGGCGCCATCCCCAGTTGATACAAAGCAATTGCGGGAACTTGGTGTCAGACTTGCTGCTTCTGTCAGTTCTGCTGCCAATTGATATATGTTATCAAAATTGCGTTTAATATTGACAGTACTGCTTATGGCAGTACTGTCAGGCTGCGCAAGCCATGATCCTGCCTGGCAAGTGAAGGCCGAGGCTATTATTACAGAGATGCAGAGTGATGTTGCTGCTTCATGTTGTCCTGAAGAATTTAACAGTATGCTTGAGGTGTTTCAGCAGGGAGAGAAGCTGCTTGCAGAAGAAGACGAAACCGAACTGGCAGACGAACAGTTTATACTTGTTTGCCAGAAAAGCCAGTTACTCAACCAGCAGTTAAAGATTTACAAGGAGCGTATTAAAGAAGAGCAAAGGCTTGAACAGATTGAGAGACAGGCTGCCAGGGAAGAGGAGAAGCGGATCAGGCTTGAGTTGGAACGCAAGCGGGAGATTGAACTTGCTATAACCCAGAAATCCCTGCAAAAAAGAAAAAATAATATCTATGGTGATCTTGAATCAGGCAACAACTCTGCTCAGTTATCTTCTTATACTGTCAAGAGGGGAGAAACTCTCCCGCAGATTGCTGCCCGTATGGAAATCTATAACGACTCAGCACTCTGGCCCCTGATATATCGGGCAAACAGGGATCAAATCCGTGATCCTTACCAGTTATGGCCAGGTCAGGTCTTGAAGATTACCAGAAATTTCAGTAAGGAAGAAGCCATTGATGCCCGAAAGAAATCAAGACTACGCAGCAGGTGAAACAGTTTGACCATATTTAGCAGAAGGCCCTTTTCAAAAATCTTACAACGCCGGAAACCAGATGTTTTCAATCAGTCCAACCCCTGAATTTCAGCTTTAAATCTCTCGAAATGGAATTTGTTCAATGCATGTTTAATAGTCAGATTAATAATCTCCCTGTATTAATCAGCTTCTCTGGCAAAGATTAAATTGGAGTATACAAAAGGTAAAATATTAAAGCGTTTTTCCCTTGACAGTCAGTTCCCTTTTGCATACTGTATACAAGATTTTTTACCCTTTTTGCCTGTACTTTGATTAAGATTTTGTAAAATCAAAGTATATCCATATAAAAATTATAAGTTAAGCACTAAACTCAAACAAGGAGAGAACATGACGACAGCCAAGATTATCTGGTCCAAGATTGATGAAGCACCCGCACTTGCAACATATTCTTTACTTCCTATTGTCAACGCCTTCACCAAGGCCGCAGGTGTTGTAGTTGAAACACGTGACATATCTGTAGCAGGCAGGATTATTGCAAATTTTCCAGACTATCTGACCCCTGAACAAAGAATGCCTGATTATCTGGCTGAACTGGGTGAACTTACCCAGAAGCCTGAGGCAAATATCATCAAGCTTCCTAACGTAAGTGCCTCTATTCCACAGTTGAAAGCCGCTATTAAAGAACTGCAGGAACAGGGCTATAAATTGCCTGATTACCCTGAAGAGCCCAAGACAGATGCCGAGAAAGAGTTACATGCCCGTTATGCAAAGTGTCTGGGTTCTGCTGTAAATCCGGTGCTGCGTGAAGGCAACTCTGATCGCCGCTCTGCAAAGGCTGTAAAAGAGTATGCCAAGAAGCATCCCCATAAGATGGGCGCCTGGAGCCCTGACTGCAAGACCCATGTATCCTGGATGGAGTCTTCTGACTTTTATGCTAATGAAAAAGCAGTAACTATGGAAAAGGCCGGAAACGTAAGATTTGAGCTAGTTGATAAATCTGGCAATGTGACAGTTCTGAAAGAAAAGCTTGCCCTGCAGGCCGGTGAAATCCTTGACGGTACTTTCATGAGCGCCAAGGCCCTGCGTAAGTTCATCCAGGAGCAGATTGATGATGCCAAGGCCAAAGGAGTGCTGTTTTCGGTACACCTTAAGGCTACCATGATGAAAATATCCGATCCTATTATGTTTGGTCACTTTGTAGAGGTTTTCTACAAGGACGTCTTTGAGAAGCATGCTGCAACTTTCAATGAGCTTGGTGTAAATCCGGACCTCGGAATGGGCGATCTCTACCTGAAGATTGCCAAGCTGCCCGCAGATAAAAAAGCCGAGATTGAGGCTGATATACAGGAAGTTTACAAGAAGCAGCCTGCCCTAGCTATGGTTGATTCTGATAAGGGGATCACAAACCTTCATGCCAGTAACGACATTATCATTGATGCCTCAATGCCTGTTGTTGTTCGTGATTCCGGCGGTATGTGGGGTACTGATGGCAAGCTGCATGATGTCAAGTGTGTCATCCCTGATCGTTGCTATTCACGCTGGTATCAGGTTTGCATCGATTTCTGCAAGAAGAACGGCCAGTTTGACCCTACGACAATGGGTTCGACCTCCAACGTGGGTCTGATGGCTCAGAAGGCAGAAGAGTATGGTTCACACGACAAGACCTTCAAGATTCCAGCAGACGGTACTGTTCGGGTGGTTGATGAGGCCGGTAACGTGCTAATCCAGCATGAAGTTGAAGCTGGGGATATCTGGCGTGGTTGCCAGGCCAAAGACCTGCCTATTCAGGATTGGGTCAAGCTCGCAGTCCGCAGGGCTCGCGCAACAGGCGCTCCGGCTGTATTCTGGTTGGATGAAAATCGTGGGCATGATGCCCAGATGATCGAAAAGGTTAAAAAGTATCTCAAGGATCACGATACCAATGGTCTGGATATCCAGATTATGGCTCCGGTTGACGCGATGCTCTTTACCTGCCAGCGCGCAAAAGAGGGCAAAGATACCATTACTGTAACCGGCAACGCACTGAGAGATTATCTTACTGACTTGTTCCCGATTCTTGAGCTTGGTACCAGCGCCAAGATGCTTTCAATCGTTCCGCTTCTTGCTGGCGGTGGTCTGTTTGAGACAGGCGCAGGTGGTTCTGCTCCCAAGCATGTTCAGCAATTTCTTCAGGAAGGCTATCTCCGCTGGGATTCACTGGGTGAGTTTCTGGCCCTGGCTGTTTCGCTTGAGCACCTAGCTGCTACATTCAAGAACGACAAGGCTCAACTGCTTGCCGATACACTGGATCAGGCAAATACCAAGTTTCTTGATCAAAACAAGAACCCTGCCCGCAAGGTTGGTCAGATTGACAACCGGGGTAGTCACTTCTACCTGGCAATGTACTGGGCAGAGGCGCTTGCCGCCCAGACCCAGGATACGGAACTTGCAGCAAAGTTTGCAAAGGTGGCAAAGCAGCTTCAGGATGCTGAAGCTGAGATTAATGCAGAGTTGATCGGCGCACAGGGCAAGCCACAGGACATCGGCGGTTACTACAACCCTGATCCGGTCAAGACTGAAAACGCAATGCGCCCAAGCGCAACACTTAATTCAATCGTTAATAGCATTAACTAAGGCGAAGGACATCAAATAATAGTTCCTCCCCCTTCAAGGGGGAGGTTAAGAGGGGGATTGGTTTGTCTTTGCAATAAGCTGAAATCATTGAATCTACCCCATCCCCACCCCAACCCTCCCGCTTTTCGGGGAGGGAGTAATTGGAACTGTTAATTCTTGCCGTTAGCCTAAGTTGTTTTTTATATCTGGCAGTAAAATTGGTTGATTAAGCAGCTAAATAAAACAGGAGGAAACAAAAATGGGACGTAAAAAGATTTCTCTGATTGGTGGCGGTCAAATCGGTGGTGTTCTTGCTCAGCTCTGCGCATTGCGTGAACTGGGTGACGTAGTTATGTTCGATATCGTAGAGGGCATGCCACAGGGCAAAATGCTGGATATAGCTGAAGCTGCCCCTGTTGACGGTTTTGATACATTCCTCACCGGTACACAGGATTACAAGGACATCGCTGGTTCTGATGTTGTTATCGTTACAGCCGGGCTTCCACGTAAACCCGGTATGAGCCGTGATGACCTGATCTCCACCAACTCCAAGATTATGACTTCAGTTGCTGAAGGCATCAAGCAGTATGCCCCCAATGCCTTCGTAATCGTCATTTCCAATCCGCTTGACGCAATGGTTACCCTTTGCCAGAAGATTACCGGCATTCCTTACAACCGCGTCGTTGGTCAGGCTGGCGTACTAGACTCCGCCCGTTTCAAGACCTTCATCGCATGGGAGCTTGGGGTATCAGTCAAGGACGTAACCGCAATGACCCTTGGCGGCCATGGTGACGATATGGTTCCACTGGTACGTTATGCCGCAGTTCAGGGCATTCCTGTCATGGAACTGCTTGAGCAGAAGTATGGTGCCGA
This sequence comes from Trichlorobacter lovleyi, assembly GCA_020721175.1. Taxonomy (GTDB): domain Bacteria; phylum Desulfobacterota; class Desulfuromonadia; order Geobacterales; family Pseudopelobacteraceae; genus Trichlorobacter; species Trichlorobacter lovleyi_A. Next base: position 9,312 of record DYNH01000077.1, read on the forward strand.
GAAGGCTGTAGAGGTTATGGAAGCTATGGTCAAGCGTACCCGTAACGGTGGCGGTGAAGTTGTCGCACTGTTGAAGACCGGTTCCGCGTTCTACTCACCGGCTTCTTCAGCTATCGCAATGGCTGAATCAGTCTTAAAGGATCAGAAGCGCGTTCTTCCTACCTGCTGCTTCCTGCAAGGTGAGTTCGGCGTAAATGGTTACTATGTTGGCGTTCCTGCAGTACTGGGTTCAAACGGTGTAGAAAAAGTTGTACAATTCAAGCTTGATGCAACCGAGCAGGCCATGATGGATAAGTCTGTTGCTGCAGTTAAAGGTCTGGTTGACAGTCTTGACAGCATACTGAAAGGCTAATTGCCTCTTTCAGGTTTTCTTTTGCCTGGATAAAAGAAGGGCGGAAAAATCCGCCCTTCTTTTTTCAACATTAGAAGACCTTTAATCCATGCCTCCGAATACTAACTAAAAGGAGTTATTTCGATGTCAGATGAAAAGAAGCTGCCGCGTATTGAAATTATTGAGAAGTACTGCAAGGGCTGTCATATCTGTGTTGAGTTCTGCCCAACTAAGGTTCTTGAAATGAAAGGCTTTGTTGTTTCTGTCAAGGATCTGTCAAAATGCATTAAATGTATGCAGTGTGAACTGCGCTGTCCTGACTTTGCCATTAAAGTGTACGCTGAATAAATACAACGGGAGGAATCTACTGTGTCTAAGAAAGTTGCGTTTCTTCAAGGGAACGAGGCGGCTGCTCATGGCGCCCTCTATGCCGGATGTAATTTTTTCGCCGGCTATCCCATTACCCCTTCCACCGAAGTAGCCGAGGTTATGTCCATAGAGCTACCTAAGACAGGTGGCAAGTTTATCCAGATGGAAGATGAGATTGCTGCATATGCTGCCATATTGGGTGCAGCTCTTACCGGCAAAAAGGTACTGGATGCTACATCCGGTCCTGGCCTTTCTCTGAAGCAGGAACTGATCGGTTATGCCTGCATAGCCGAAATCCCATGTGTACTGATCAACGTAATGCGTGGCGGTCCTTCAACCGGTATGCCAACCGGTCCTTCACAGTCCGATGTAATGGCAGCACGTTGGGGTACCCACGGAGATCATGCCAGTATTACCCTGGTGCCGGCATCTGTCCAGGAATGCTATGACATGACGGTTCAAGCATTTAATCTGGCCGAGAAATACCGTATGCCAGTTCTTGTTATGCCAGATGAGATTATCGCCCATATGCGTGAGCGGATTGAGTTCCGCGAGCCAGGCGAGTTAGAAGTGATCGAGCGTACAGCTCCATCAGTACCACCTTCAGAGTACAAGCCGTACGACACCAGTTTTGGTGATGTTCCTCCCCTTGCTGCATTTGGCTCAGGCTACAAATATCACGTAACCGGTCTTAACAAGATGCAGGACGGCTTTCCTACCACCAAGGCTGATATCGTTCAGGAAGAAGAAGAGCGTCAGGTTCGTAAGGTAATGTCTAAAGTTGACGAGATAGTTGATTTTGAAGAATATAAAATGGACGATGCTGAAATCTGCATTGTAGCATATGGTTCTACATCTCGATCTGCTCGCTACGCTGTTAACGCTGCACGTGAACAAGGGATCAAGGTTGGCATGTTCCGTCTTAAAACCTTCTGGCCATTCCCTGACAAGCAGATCAAGGCACTTGCCGATAAGGTAAAAGCCTTTATAGTTCCTGAAATGAACCTGGGTATGTGTAGTGTTGAAATAGAACGTTGCAATCAGGGTAAGGCACAGATTCTGTGTGTAAACCGTGTTGATGGAGAGCCGTTGAACCCTGAGCAGATCCTTGAGAAGATAAAGGAGGTTAAGT
>DYNH01000078.1 GCA_020721175.1 Trichlorobacter lovleyi
ATCTCCCCGTGATGACCGGTGACTTTGTGTCCCAGCGCAGCGAGCGGATTGACGTTGTTCGCTACGGGCTAGACGAAGATTTATTGACAATTCGCCAGTTTTGATTGGTTTTGTTCCCACGCGCTACGCCGTGTATATGAGGCGTTATAACAAATAAAAAAGGCTTCACACATAACACGTAAAGCCTTAATTTTTTTGGTGCGGGCAGCCGGACTCGAACCGGCACAGGGTTGCCCCCGAGAGATTTTAAGTCTCTTGTGTCTACCTATTCCACCATGCCCGCATTGGGTTTGCAGTCTTTTTATATGCCTTTAACTAGTTAGTTTTATTCTCCATCGCTAATTGATTCAGACCATTCTGTACACCTTGCAGCTATCTTCAACGCTCCCCTTATATCAATATATTTTGCTTTTGTCCACGGGCTTTCCCGCAGATGACCACTTTTGTTTCTTTCGATGTAGCTATCAAGCAGACTCAGAATAGTGGGCATATTGTCCGCCTTGCAAGCTGGTTTATTGCTTGCATCATTATTGAAGCTGAAAAAACTATTCGAGCATTAATCCGATCGAAACGCAGGCAGGATGCCTACGCTCCCTTATTGTGATGAACAGTTACTTTTTTACTGATTTTGTAAAACAAGTTTGGCAAGTAGAAGTAAAACCATTGTTATAAAAACCGGACGAATAAAGACAGACCCTTTAAGGATGACCAATCTGGCACCTATCCTGGCCCCGATAAACTGCCCCACGCCCATAACAATTCCCTCAAGAATGTGTACCTGTCCCACCATCATAAAGAAAAACAAGGCTACAACATTACTGGTAAAATTCATGACTTTGGTGTAAGCAGTGGCACGCACCATTGAATATCCTAAAAGCAGCATAAATGCCATTGCCCAGAATGACCCGGTACCAGGGCCAAGAAAGCCGTCATAAAATCCGATTACTAGGCCAAAGATAAAGTAGAAGTAACCGGCTGACCAACGGGCGTGAATATCTTCCTGACCCAATCTGGGAGAAAAAAGTGTGTAAAGTGCAATAATTCCCAGCAACCAGGGCATGATCAGCCTCAGCATGCCAGGATCAAGAATCTGGACCGCCAATACGCCCAGACCAGCACCTACAGCAGTCCAGATTATACCTGATACACAATCTTGCAACCTGATCTGACCTGCCCTTATAAAGTGCAGCATGGCACTTCCTGAACCAAAGCAGGCCTGCAATTTATTGGTACCCAGAGCTACCTGTGGGGGCAACCCTATGCCCAGTAAGGCTGGTATTGTGATTAATCCTCCTCCACCTGCAATTGAATCAATCAAGCCGGCTATAAAAGCAATAACAAAAAGAAATATCAGAGTCATTAATTAGCTGGATATCTTGCCAAGCTGTCTCTCGATACAGGCCACAAGATCATCGTGTTTAACCGGCTTTGCCAGAAAGAGATGGCTTCCAATTATGCTGCCCGAAGGTTCAACCTCTTGCCTGCTGACAATGGCTGTCAGAAATATAATCGGAACCTGTGCAAGCTGTGACTGTTCGGCAAGAGAGGCAGCTACTGCACCACCATCCATATCTGGCATCATCACATCACACACAACAATATCCGGTCTGAACTGTAGCGCTGTTTGAACAGCCAGTTTAGGGTTATTGATATCCATCACATCAAACAACCCTGTTGCTTCCAGATTACGCCTCATCATCCTTGTGATGGCTGCTTCATCGTCAATCAGAAGAATTCTTTTTTTCATGGCACACCAAGCTCCCTTTAGATTGTAAAAAATAGTACAGCTTCAGCCCCTTGGCTGTCTTTTCTGTTTCTCAGAGTGATCAGGGCATTATGAAGTGCGAGGATTTTCCTTGTAACTGAAAGGCCAAGACCGGTTCCGGATCCAACCGGTTTTGTTGTAAAAAATGGATCGAAAAGCCTGGCAGCAGCCTCTTCCATGATCCCTGTGCCACTATCCGCAATACGCAACATAACAGTAAGATCACCGGCAACAGGTTTGTCTGCGGAAACATTGCAGGAATGCAGGTCAGAATCGCTTAATTTGTGCAATGAGTCAGATATTGTAATAGAACCACCTTCCTGCATTGCGTGGGCCGCATTCATAAACAGGTTGATAAATACCTGTTTGAGTTTGTTTGTATCCAGCATCAGTCCGGGGATATTGTCAGCGGATTGTATCCGTTCAACCTTTATATGTCTGCTGTTTAACTCATGTCGGACCAATAACAGAGAATCCTCCACCAGGGTATTAATATCAGTCTCTTTCAGATCAAGCTGCTCGGTTCTGGAAAAGTCCAGAAGTCCTTTGATTACATGATCTGCACGCTGTACAGCATCTTCCATATCCATAACTGTCTCATGCAGGATACGGTTGTCCTTCAGTTGATTAGCAAGAAAATCAACACCAAGCTGTATTATGGCCAGGGGGTTTTTTACCTCATGTGCCACACCGGCAGCCAGACGTCCAACAGTCTCCATCTTTGCTTTTTGAATCAGTTGCATCTGAGCCTGCTGAAGGTCATCAAGAGATTGTTGAAGCTTTTTGTTCGCTATACTTAATTGATCCCTTGCCAGAGTCAGTTCATCAATCATCTGCTCAAGCCTGAATTCCCTGGCCTCTATCTTTACAGACATCATGCCGAACGCCTCTGCAAACCTTGCAACAAGCGTTGGATAATGTTCAAGATCAGTCATTTCAAAAATCCGGTCACTTTCGCTGTAGCAACCGGTTGAGAGCTTCTCTGCCGCAGCTATTAACTGTTCAAACATGATTTCAACCTGCTGCGAAAACATCTGATTCACCTCTTATCTATACCTTGAATAATGTTAAAAAAGACGTAACTATTCAGCATGCTATCAAATAGTGTCATTCCCGAGGGTGTAATCGGGAATCTGGTGTTGGTTCTAAAACCATATCCCCGATAAAACTCATTCGGGGATGACAGTTTTTTTTGCAAGCACTGCCGATTATGCTGAGTAGTTACAGAAATTATTATGTTTATATGGTTATAGTCTGCCAAGCGCCTTGCGCAGTCTGGCAGAGGCGATCTGATAATCGTAAACTGCCTTATAGTATTCTGTTCTGACTTGAGTAATAAGGGTCTGGGCGTCAAGCACTTCGGTGGCAGTGCCTGCCATTTCCTGATAGCGGTTCTGGTTTATCCTGAGATTTTCCTTGGCCTGCGCTATAGCTTCCTTTGTAACGGCTATCTGTTTTTTGGCAACCTGAAGATCGTTTTTTGCCGAAATTATCTCCAGCTTTGCCTGTTCCTCTGCTAGTCTTAACTGTTGAAGACTCTTTGATTGCGAATTTAGCGCCTTTTCAAGGGTGGCTGTAGAAGTAAAACCGTCAAAAAGGTTGATTTTAAGTCCAACTGTAGCGGCATAGATTGTCTGTTCCCTTAATCTGTTATTCTGAAGGTAATCCATTGATGCACGGGCAAACAGTTCCGGGTAAAAAAGTGCCTTGCTTTCAATTACCATCTGTTTATTAACATCAACCTGCCTGCGCATAATATCCAAATCTGACCTGATGGCAAGCGCTTCCGTAATTTCATCCTGCAACAGTGGTTCTTTATAAGGTATCGGCATGTCCTGAAGCTCATGCAACTGCCCTGACTGGTCTCCAATCAGAAAATTTAACCGCAGACGGAGATTTACAGCAAGATTCTGCAGGCCAAGCAGTTTCTGTTGTGCCGAGGCCAGCCGGACATCAGCCTGCAGCAGGTCGTTGCGGGTAACAACACCATTATTGAAAAGGGTTTCAGCCACCTTTAGATGTTCTCTTACCATCCGGGTTTCTTCATTGGCCGCAGAAATCAATCTTTGCGTTTCAAGTATGGTAAAGTATGTCTCTATTACCTGCAGACTGATCTCCTGTTCTCTGGTTTTTATACTGCTTTCAACTGCCCTGGCTGATGTGCGGGCCTGATTGCGCCGTGCATTGCTCCGCCCGAAATCATAAATAGTCTGCGTAACTGAAAGATTTGCAAACCCAAAACAGCTCTGTTGAGTCTGAAGCTCCTGATTGTTCATTTTTATTGCCTGGGCTTCAAGCTGACTTGTGTAGCCACCCTGGATGTCTACCCTGGGATATAGGCTACTATCAGATTGCCGTATCTGCTGTTCAGCAACAGTTCTGTCCCACCTGACCATCTGCAGCAGCGGGTTATATTCCTTGGCCTTTTGCAAACATAATTCAAGTGTTAATGGCTCTGCATTAATGTTTTGTGATAACAATAAGATACAGAAAAATTGGATGTATATCAAAAATTGAAGGCGTACAAATCTTTTCATCTGTTTTTTATAAAACCTTTCTTGTGAGGCCTTTGATTTATGTTTTGAGAAGGTGTCTTGCGCCCCTTTTATTTAATCTATTACAGGAACTGCTGATGAAAAAATGTTCCATTGATTTGCTTAATCAGCGGCGTATGGTATAGTTTTTTTAGATTAAAGGCAACATTTGCAATAAGTTGATTTATCATGTTTTTAACACCTTGCTGCCTGGTTTTTTACGTAAACTCTTGACAGGAGAGTCTCTTGTTAAAATTTGATCTGCCATTTGTCCGAAGCCTTTTAAAAAGGCTGATCAGGATTTTTGAAAGTGTCTGTTAAAAAATGTTTCCAAGTTGTTTTTATATAAATATCAATCGATTAAAGGGAGATATAAGATGATAAACAGATCAGTCAGCGTAACATCCATCCTGATGCTCAGCTCAATTATTGCACCTTCTGCCCTGGCCCAGGACATTCCGGACAGAAAATCCTTACCTATGTATGAACCTCAATATCCACACAGCACCATCCTTAATGTCAGAGATGCCGTACCACCACCCCAGTTTCAGGTCAAGGCACCAACAGGCGCCCCTAATGTACTCATCATATTACTGGATGACATGGGGTTCAGTCAGCCTGGAACATATGGGGGTGCTATCAACATGCCTACCCTGCAGCGCCTTGCGGACCAGGGGTTGCGTTACAACAACTTTCATACAACCGGTGTCAGTTCACCAACCAGAGCCGCTCTTTTGACCGGCCGCAATCATCATACCTGCAACACCTCCCTTGTAATGGAAATGGCAACTGCCTTCCCGGGATCAACCGGTCAGCGCCCTGTCAGTGTGGCGCCTCTGGCAACCATGCTGCGCTATAATGGCTATTCAACAGCGGCCTTTGGGAAAAGCCATGAAACCGCTGCCTGGGAGGTAAGCCCTTCCGGTCCTACTGATCGCTGGCCAACTCGCAGCGGCTTTGACAAGTTTTACGGTTTTATCGGTGGAGAGGCAAACCAGTGGGCGCCAGCTCTCTATGATGGCATGGCCCGTATAGAGCTGCCCAAGGATCCGAACTACCACTTGATGACAGATATGACCAATCAGGCAATTAACTGGGTTCAGGCGCAGAAATCACTGACACCGGAAAAGCCGTTTTTCATGTATTTTGCGCCCGGGGCCACTCATGCTCCCCACCATGTGTCAAAGGAGTGGATTGCCAAATACAAGGGGGCCTTTGACCAGGGATGGGACAAATTACGAGAGGAGACTCTGGTCAGACAGAAAAAGCTTGGTATAGTTCCGCCTGACACCAAGCTAGCTCCCAAACCTGAAGCCATAAAAGATTGGGATAAGTTGAGCGAGGATGAAAAACGGCTTTTTGCCCGTCAGATGGAAATTTACGCTGCCTTTGGTGAATATGCAGATTATGAGATCGGTCGTTTGGTTCAGACAATCGCAGATATGGGACAGATGGAGAATACTCTTGTATTCTACATACCTGGAGACAATGGTGCCAGCGCAGACGGTGGTATGAACGGCCTTTTTAACGAGATGTCATTCTTTAACAAGGTTGATGAAAAGGTTTCCGATGTCCTGGAACATATTGACGAACTTGGAGGCCCGTCCACATATGGCCACTATGCAGCGGGTTGGGCGATTGCTGGAGATACACCCTTTACATGGACAAAGGCTGTTGCGTCCAATTATGGAGGCACCCGCAACGGAATGGTCATACATTGGCCCAAAGGGGTCAAGGGCAAAGGCGAAATAAGAAGCCAGTGGCATCACGTAATTGATATCGCCCCCACGATACTGGAGGCAGCAGGTTTGCCTGAACCCAAAACAGTGGATGGTATCAGGCAGACCCCCATTGAGGGTGTAAGTCTTATGTACACTTTTAACAATCCGCAGGCTAAAAACCGTCATGTAACCCAATATTTTGAAATAGTTGGCAATCGTGCAATTTATCATGACGACTGGTTTGCCGGAACAGTCCACAAGGCTGTATGGGAAAATACTCCTCGGGCTTCTCTTGAAGACGATAAATGGGAGCTTTATGACACCCGATCCGATTTCAGCCTGTCAAATGATCTTGCTGCAAAGTATCCTGAAAAGCTCAGGCAGATGAAGGAGCTGTTCATGGCCGAGGCAGTAAAATACCGGGTGCTGCCGATTGATGACCGCATTCAGGAGCGTATGAACGCACAGATAGCAGGACGTCCCGATCTGATGGCTGGCCGGACTTCTCTAACTGTTTATGAGGGGATGATCGGGATGTCTGAGAATGTCTTCATTAACGTAAAAAATCAAAACCATACCATTAAAGCCAGTTTGAATATTCCATCAAAAGGTGCAGAAGGGGTCATTCTGGCCCAGGCAGGACGTTTCGGAGGATGGGGCCTGTATGTAAAAGACGGCAGGCCAATGTTTACTTACAATTGGCTTGGCAAGCAACATTATACAATTGCTTCTTCCCAACAGTTAAAACCTGGCAAGGTAGAGTTGCGTTACGAATTCATTTATGATGGTGGAGGTTACGGCAAGGGTGGAACTGGCAGATTGTTCATAAACAGCGAAAAAGTAGCCGAAGGCCGTATCGGAGCTACACACGGCTTTATTTTCTCGCCTGATGAAGGGGCCGATGTCGGACAGGACGGTGAGACTCCGGTTGTTGAAAATTATGGCATATCAGCACCCTACAAATTTACTGGGAAGATAGAAAAAGTGATTATCAATCTAGATACATCAAAACCTGAGGACAAGAAAAAAGCTGATGCAGCCTATTCAGATGTGATGGCAAAAAGGCTGTTACGGGATTGAAAAGTAATACTGTAAAGGCAGGGAGTAATGATACCCCCCCTGTATCAGATGCAACGGAACCCGGATGCTCTGTGCAGGATTTAGGCATCCATGCAATTATCAAACCGGTCGGTCCTTTTTGTAATCTTAATTGCGAGTACTGTTTTTATCTTGAGAAACAGTCCTTATTGGGTTTGACAGGATTACAGCGGATGTCGGATGACCTTCTGACGGTATTTATACAAAACTACATCTCCAGCCAGCCATCTCAACTTGTTGAGTTTGTCTGGCAAGGGGGTGAACCTGTATTGGCAGGTATTGATTTTTATTCCAGGGCAATCGAGCTGCAAAAACAATACTCAGGCAGCAAGACCATCAGCAATTCCATCCAGACAAATGGAACACTGCTTACCGATGACTGGTGTAGTTTTCTAAAACAGCATGATTTTATGGTGGGTATCAGTCTGGATGGTCCCCGTGACCTGCATGATCTGTATCGGCGCGACAAGCATGGCGCCGGAACATTTGACCAGGTGCTTCATGGATTACGACTCCTTCAGAAATACGATCTCACCTATAATGTATTGGCCAGTGTTACCCGCGAAACAGCCAGATGTCCCCTTGATGTCTATAATTTTTTTAAAGGGGAAAAAATAGAGTACATCCAGTTTACGCCAATTGTGGAACGACTCTCTGATGCCTGCAATTCTGATCAGGGATTACAGTTTGCCGGTCCCTGGCAAAAAGGAATATCAGAAGTTACCCCCTGGAGTGTTGTTGCAGAAGAGTATGGTGATTTTCTGATTGCTGTCTACGAAGAATGGGTGCGCCACGATGTAGGCAAGGTCTTTGTGATGAATTTTGAGTGGGCCCTTAATTCCTGGATAGGTAATCCATCTCCGGTATGCATACATGCAGCACAATGCGGAAGGTCTGTTGCAGTTGAACACAATGGTGATGTATATGCCTGTGATCACCATGTTTATCCTCAATACAGGATTGGTAATGTTCTTAATGACACATTCACCAGTATGATTTGTAAATCTCTGAAGTCAGGCTTTGGCATTTCCAAACAGACCGGCCTGCCTAAGGATTGCCAGGAATGTCCTGCCCTTTCGGCATGTTGGGGTGGTTGCCCTAAACAGCGCTTTGCCAGCAACCATCTTAATCAGTCAGAAACACCATACCTGTGTGCTGGTTATAAAAAATTCTTCCTGCAGATCAGAAAATACCTCACTGTTATGACTACATTATTAGAGAACAATCTCCCTGCCTCATACATAATGGATGCATTCAAGGGGCCCCTGATGGTCAAACTTCAGGGGCATTAAACCGTAAAACGATTGATATTCAGTTGAAAGATGCTTCTTGGATTGGAAAATCTGCCTGTCTTTGTTGCGTTTCTGAAAACCTGCCGTTATGTACTGATTCAGTGAGGAGTACAGATGAAATCAACCACCTCAAAAAAAGTTCGCATAGCTATCGGTGCGGTCATTACCAGTATCTTTTGTCTGCTTCTTTTTTTCTCTCCTGCGTTCATCACCCTGATTGAATTAAAGCTCTATGACTTCAGATTCAGGCTCAGGGGGGCATTGACCCCGCCAGATAATGTTGTTATTGCTGCAATTGATGAAAAGAGTCTGAAACAGCTTGGCCGTTGGCCCTGGAGTCGAAAGATACTGGCTGATCTGGTTGACCGTCTGGCAGAGGCTGATGCTGCCGTAGTTGCCTTTGATGTCATATTTCCTGAGCCAGAGCCAAACGATCCGGATTTTGCCAGGTCCATTGAAGAGGCTGGTATAGTCGTTCTGCCGGTTGCCTTTGACTTTGAGCAGATGGCCCAGCCGGTTCAGGATCCGATCCTTGAACGCTCTGCACTCGTGTCACTGGAACATGTTGAAAGATATTCCAGCTTTCCACCGATCATGTCGGGTGGAATTCTGACAGTGCCGGTGTCAAGACTGAAAGAGTCGGCCCGAGGACTTGCCCATATCAATATGTTGCCGGATGAGTTGGACGGGACGTTACGCTGGGAAGCTCTGCTTTTGGGACATGACCGTTCGCTCTACCCTTCGCTTGCATTGCGGGCTGCATCTGATTTTATGGGGGTAGCAACAGAACGGATAGTAGTGGATGCCACACAAGGTATAAAAGTTGGCAAGACAGCTATACCTACTGACCATTGGGGGCGCATACCGATCAACTATTATGGCCGGGGGCATACATTCAGACACATTTCTGTCGCAGACATCCTTAACGGAACCGTAAAACGTACAGAGCTGGAAAACCGGATTGTCTTTGTGGGAGCCACCGCCATCGGTATTTTTGATCTGCGTGTAACGCCGGTTTCTGCAGTACTGCCCGGCGTAGAGAAAAATGCCTCTGTAGCTGCTTCTATCCTTGAAAACCGGTTTATCCGCAAGGCCTCGCTCACCCAGGATATGTTGTTCCTGGTGGTGACGGGAGGAATATTGACGCTGCTGTTAAGCCGTCTGCGCCTGTTTTGGGGAGGTGTGGTAACCCTTGCTGCTGGCGGTATAGTCGTTATCAGCGGCGTTGTATTGTTCAAGCTGGGGATATGGATCAATCTGGCCTGTCCCTTGAATAACATTCTGGTTATCTTTGTATCGGTAACTGCCTGGAACTACACATTTGAAGAACGTCACTCCCGGCATATCAGGGCCATGTTTTCATCATACGTAACCCAGACCATTGTCAACGAGCTGATCAACAATCCGGAAATGGCCAAACTGGGCGGAGAGAAGCGGGTGGTGACCATCCTCTTTTCAGATGTCAAGGGGTTTACCAGTTTTTCCGAGCAGCACACGCCGGAGGAGGTCGTGTCACTGTTAAACGAGTATCTGGGTGCCATGACCGATGTGATTCTGAAGTGGGGCGGCACCCTGGACAAGTTTATCGGTGATGCGATTGTAGTGTTCTGGAACGCCCCTCACCTGACTGATGATCATGCCGAACGGGCGGTACGCTGTGCCCTTGAGATGGTCCAAAAGCTGCAAGAGCTGCAACAGAAATGGCAACAGGAAGGAAAACCGTTATTGGCCGCCGGAATCGGCATCAATACCGGTGACGCTGTTGTTGGTAACATAGGCGCCGAGGGAAAGAAGATGGACTACACCATCATTGGTGATCAGGTCAACTTGACTTCAAGGGTGGAGTCACTTACCCGCAAGTTTGATGCAGATATTCTGATAACAGAAGGAACATTGGTTGCCTTGCAACCAGCTATTACTGCCAACCGGATACAGGGGATTGCTATCCGGGGGATGCAGCGGGTGATTGTGAAGGGTAAGGAACAGCCAGTCAGCCTTTATGGGGTGGAATTACAGGAGGACAGCAACTTTCCGCTCGCCTTTATTGAATGCCCGGAAGGAGATGTGGTGAGGATGACGGAGAAATAATTATTCCTTCCCCGAAACTTCTGGGAGAGGAATAATTAACAGCACATCTGAACTGGCCTCTTGGCCGCGGGTAGCGAGTTTGAGAAGAAAGCTGCGTGCCGCACAAAGTCTTTGAGTTGGCCGGTCGGAGAAGACCAATCCCAGAGCCTGCACAACTCACAGGCTAGACGATAGCGGCTCCAGGATGGATGGTCAAATGATCCATGATTGTAGCCATTGGATATCGGTAGGTTGCACAAATATGGTTTTGACATGCGAAGGATTCTGGCATGTATCAGTTATGTCATAAAATATTTCGTGAGTTCAGCATGTTAAATTAACTATTGACCTGAGTAGTTACAATTTTAAAAAAAATAAATTGACATTAAATAGAAAATTCGGATATAAACCTGTCTCTTTTAAATGTGAAAATACTTTAGCAAAAACGCCGAGTAAAAAAAGTTAAAAAAAAGATTGACAAGTAAAGATTTTTTTAGTAACTTGCCAATTCCGCTGCAACGAAATCAAACGAAAGCAGCAGTTAAATTTTGGTCTTTGAAAACCGGATAGCAGAAGCAAGTGAATTGCGGGCCATGCAAT
>DYNH01000079.1 GCA_020721175.1 Trichlorobacter lovleyi
TTATGTCAGCTTCGGTTAAATTTCGTCGGTTTTTGGGTGTTCTCGTTGTGGGTTTTCTGATGGGGACAGGGATTGCTCAGGCAGATCCGCCGCTTACGGTTACTCAGACAATTCCCAGTGCGGCATATACCAATGATGCCACAGGGCAAACCTATACGACAACGATTACGAATCCTGCCGGATCGGTTGCTGCAAACAATTTTTCTGTGGAGATCAATATACCGAACACAGGCTTTAGCTTTGTGCCGGGTTCTCTGACAAACAACAAAGGGCTGACAACTTCGATTAGCGGTACAGATCCGGTAATTATAACTTTTTCTCCTTCTTATAGCCTTGCACCAAATGATAGCATCACCTTCACATATAAACTTGCCACGAATTGTTTTGCCGTAGAGGGCGACTATCCGAATACCGTAACCGCCCGTTATGATGGCAGCCCTGCAAGCGGTGATTACAATGACGGAATCATCACCATTGTCGGAAGAAGAATCGAAATAAGCCATACGGCTATTTCTCCCTTACCTTATCAGGTAATTGTGGGCGATACCGTCACGCTGAGAGCGGAAGTATTTAATCGCGGCACGGGTCCCATTTTCAATGTTGCTATGGCTGCCGAATGGGGAACAGGTTTTGCTTCTCCTGCTTTGACAGGGGGAACTATTACGCCCACGCTTTCCGGCAGTAAATATTCCAGTACCATACCTCAGATACCCGCAGGCGGATCAGTATGGTTTGAATACACATTGGATGTTGTCAGTTGTATTGATATTACTGTGTTTGCCACTACCATAGACCCTTGTGATGCGACTACAGTATATAAAGCCGACAAATCCCCCCTTCTGATTCTCAAACAGCCGAATATTAAGATAATCACCACAGATGCCAACATTGCGTACTGCGGTACCGGAACAATGACTGCTACTATCACAAATAATGATACGCCTGTAGGAACCCGGGGACCTGCAAAATACTTCAAGCTTAAAACAGATATACCATCAGGATTGACCGTAAGCGGTGTTCCTGCCGGATGGAGATATGACAGCGCAACTCAGACCTTTTACTATGATGAAGCCAGCCCCGGTGTTTATGATACGGTACATTCCGGTACTATCAATCCCGGTGGTACTGCTACGTTGACATTCAATCTGGCGCCTCTGACTCTTGCTGACAAATGCGCCGGAGCAAGCGGAACAATTATGTTCACTCCGGATTATCAGAATATTTGTACAGATACCTTTTTTCCTCCTATCGTATCAGCCAATTACTCGGTAAATTCGGCAACTGCCCCGACATTGGGAATTACCAAAACTGCCGTTACTTCTGGCGGCGATGGTCAGCGCATTTTTTTGGGGGAAGGAGTTACTTTTACTGTTACGCCATCTCTGACTGTACCTGCCGCATGGACAGGCAATATCATTGTTACCGATAATGTTCCGGCTCAATTTACGGTGAATAGTGCTTCGGTAACTGCCGGTATTCTTACTCCATCCGGCAACAATATGACATGGACACTTACGCCTGCACAGGCAGCCGGTTCTCCGAAACTTACAATTAATACCACTGCCACTACAGACCCGTGCGCTGCCAATAACAACTTAATCAATACGGCAAATATCACCGGCACAACCACCTGCGGCTGTGTGATTAATAAGTCAGCTTCGGCTTCGCTTTATCTTCAAAGTCAGGAAGCGACAGGAACAACCCAAAACAAAAGTATCAGTAATGCTGCCATAGATGTATGCGGTACTGATACAATCAAGTATAATGTCAATTATTCATTTGACAGCGGTTCCACAGGTTTATGGATAGGCTCAACCATCACAGATCAGTTGGATGGCGCACAGACATACTCAACAGGTACGGCGACATACAGTATAAATTCGGGAGCAACATGGATAACAGTTCCGGGAGGGAGTATTACCTCTTCTCCCAAGCTTATCATTGATCTGGGCTTTTTAAACGGCGTTTTCGGAAGCAACAGTGTGGCAAGCAAATCGGTCATGTTCAGGTATGAGACAAACCCAACGGCTGCCAGCCTTGCGCCGTGTCAATCTTCAGGAAGTATTATGTCGGTATCAGATTTGGTTCTTGCTACTTCTGGCGGAGGCTGCGGCGGTTCGCATCATTTTTATCAGGTTGTCAGTGTACCGCTTGTCCGGTCTGCTATGAAACTCGGTATCATCCTCAAAGATTATCCCGGAGGTGTTCCGATCACCAGTGTTTCAAAAAGTCAGCCGGTAAAAGCCACTGTTACCGTAACCAAATTGGCACCGCCGGATAACAAGAATGTAGTAGTTACGGTAGATACATCGAATTATGCGTATATCGGCAATCCGGTTTATACGGGTTTCGGTGGTCAGATTCCGGCAGTAACCACGCCTTCCGGCAAGGTTGTCTTTACTTTTGCCAGTCCTTTGGGAGCAGGTGAGGACGGAACCATTACCTTCGATGCTGTCAAAACCTGTAATAATTACGATATATCCGCCACATTGAATTATGATGACAACTGCGGCGGACATTGCTCAGACAGCGCAACCGCAACACCCGCATTGAAACTTCAGGGCGACCTTGACCTGAAATTCACGCCGGATCAGTATCAGATAACCGACAGCAATCTTTCATGGAAAATATACGTTACCAACAAAGGTGCGGGTACGGCTTACAATGTCAAACTTCTGGATTCGTTGAAAGATATTTTTACTTATCAGAGTTCTATGATTGACGGCGTTCCGGTTGATTTTACTCCGCAAGCGCCGACTCAGACAATTAACGGCTCTTACAATGATATTGTTTGGAATTTGGGAGATATGATTCCCAATCAGGTCATAACGGTAGTAGTCAATGCTGCTACCAACGGAAGCGGCTGTGATTACGGTGCTGCCAACAGCGTCAGAACAAGCTACGGCTGGAATCTGTCCGGCACTTATACCGAATGCGCCTTTGATTGGGAACCTTCCGCCCCGGTCTTTACCGAAATTCCTTCGGCAATGACCCTCAGAAATGAGGTTGATCCTGCTACTCTTTGCGAAGATACGAAGATCAGGCTGACGGTCATCAACAGCGGTCAGACGTATGACTACAACATCATCCTGACGCAGAAATTGAATAATACAGGATTTATCTATAAGCCGGGTACAACTAAGTTGATAAAAGTCAATGATCTTCCGATTGCGCCTGTGAGCGTCAATGAACCGGTAATTTCAGGAACACATTTTGAATTCCTCGAATGGACTTATAAACCTAATCCACCGAATACAAACCATCTCGCCAATCTTTTACAGTTGGCTCCGGGTGAGAGTTTTACCATCCAATTTGAAGTTCAAACCAATGATGATATCACTACTCAAGCCAATCGGCTGATAGAATCCAAAGCAGATTGGCAGAAACCGTGTCAGAAAGGCGGTTCGGTATATCAGCCCACAGCCGGTGCAGGATTCAAAGTTCCGGTCTTGCTGCCTGATATTGTGATGTCAAAAGACGGCAGAAATGTTACAGCGCTTCAGGTGGGCTATACCGAGATTGTGAGTGCTTCACCGGGTTCACCGGGGAATACGGTAGAATGGCGTCTTCAAATCAGCAATAGCGGACAGGCAATTGCTAAAAATGTTGAATTGACAGATACTTTGCCTGCTAATATGACTTTCGTATCTATCAGCCCGGCTCCTACCAGCGGGGCATATCCCACATGGAAGATTGCAGATATTCCTGTAGGAACAACAGCTACTTATTACATTACCTCCACTGTCAACCCAAATAGCTGTCAGGCAGATATTTCAAATACGGCTTCTGTGAAATGGGGTTGTACTTCTTCCCCGACGGTTACCGTTCCGTCAAAACCCAGCGATACCGGCACATTGAGGACAAAGCCGGTATTTATCGGCGGAGGCGTAAAGATAACACATCCGTCTCAATGGACAACCTGCGGCGGTCCCGTGCGAATCACGCTCACCAATACCGGAGATACAGCCACATTTGCCGGACTGACTGCTGCCATAAGAACCGGATATGTGTATGATTCTTCTGGTTCTTGCACCATTACCAGTACACCCGGAACTCATTCCGGCAATCCGTTGGTATGTATTCCCACTGATCTGACCGATCCGAAAAATCCGAAATGGACAATCGCAAATATTGATAAAATCAATAGCGGCGAGACTATTACAATTGATTTTTGGGCAAAAATGGATGCCAGCACCTATTGCGATACTGATCCGATTGGAAACAACCATTTTAATCCTGATGTTGATGTGCCATCTAAGGACAATAGCGCAACTTACACCTATAAAGATGCCTGCAACGCTTCTTATTCGGAGACAGACACGCAACCGGTCGATCCGGCTGAACCTGATTTGGATATTTCCATTTCTCTCGACAATCAGATAGTAGCAGGAGGTTCTCAGGCTACATGGGACGTAACGGTTATAAATAATGGCAGTGTAACAGCAGATAACAATACGCTGATATTTACTATGGGAAGCGGCTATTCCGGCACTGAGTATAGTCTCAATAGCGGATCAACTTGGAATAATTATACCGGAAATATTCCGTTGCCAAGTATAACTCCCGGGGCTGCCAATTCAAAAATGATAAAAGTCAGAGCTACCGTAGGTTCTGGTTCTCTTTCATTTAAGGCGCATATTGAAGGCAAGTGCCACGATCAGGGCGGAGTACCTATCTGTAATCATAGTTACGATGATTTTACAGCCTATGTTGCTGGCTTTAAAATCACGAAATCCGTTGATAAGACAACAGCAGCAATTGGTGAATTGGTTACTTACACAGTAAGAGCTGATTTTAAAAACTCGGATACTTTCCAGAATGTCAATGTTGTAGATGACTTGCCGCCCTATATGGAATATGTTTCAGGATCGGCAACGCCAGCAGGTTCTAACAGTAATCCGCCATTTGATGTTTCAACTTTAACTGTATCGCCTTATGTTGATGACGGAACTAAGCAGAAACTTACATGGTCAGTGGCTTCTTTCGGAGGACCGAAAGTTTTTGAATATCAGATTACTGCAAAAGTACGGAATAACTTTGCAAATCAAGCTGGCACGGATCTGATAAATACAGCTAGGGCAACCTTTTGGGTTGATTATGGTGGAAGCATCGTAAAACATTATGATAATCTTACTCCTGTCATTCCGCCAGCTTTGCCGCCTGAAGATGCGGCTCCTCCGGGCGTTACGGCAACGACTACGATTATCGAACCGAAGCCGGAAGTTACCAAGACCGCAAGCCCTACCAGTGGCGTTCAGGGCGGGGATACGATTACTTTTACGCTTAAATTCTGTAATGACGAATTAAATGTTGCTTCTAATACCGCGCCTGCTTATGACTGGGTATTCAGCGATCCTTTGCCTGCACAGTATCAGAGTCCGATATTGGTCAGCGGCACAAATTTCAATATTTCAGCAAGTTTTGCCACCAATACGTTAAGCGGCACAATTACGCAACTGGATCCGGGGGCTTGCGAAACGCTCACATATACTGCACAGTTGATTTCGAGCGTTTCATTTGGTCAAGTCGTTACCAACACAGCCAGCTTTAAAACAACCAGTTTGTCCGGCAGTATCAGCGGTGAGCGCAGTGGGCAGGACGGTCCTCCGGGTGCTGGCGTTATCAATGATTTGGCTGGTTCAGGCAGTGCTTCGGTTACGGTCAAAAATTCAACAATGAATAAACAGACTATCAGTTCCAAAGCCTGTTATCCGAGCGGCGATTGTTATGCTATCGGCGATATAGTAAAATTCAGACTTTCAATGGCAGAGCCTGTAGGAAGTACAAGCAGTTTTGTAGTAAAAGATCAACTTCCCGCAGGTTTATTATACAAAACCGGAACATTGAGCGTTACTATGCCGGCAACAGGGGCATCCAGTAATGCGCCGCTGAATGACGGCAATGCTTCATTTTTTACCTATTCAGGCGGATCCGGCGGCTTACTTACGATGAATTTCGGCACGGTATCAGGTACCATTGCCGGAACGATTGAGATTGAATATCAGGCAACGGTTGAAAATGTTATTACAAATCAGGATGGAAAATCGCTGACTAACACGGCAACTTTGACCTATCCGGGTTTTACAACTTCTGCAAATAACACGATTACAGTCGGTGAGCCTAACCTGACTATGACCAAGGCTTATGTGGAAGATCATCCTAATGGTTTCAAAGCCGGAGACATCGTAAAGTGGAGTGTTGTTATCAAGAATGATGGAAATACCACCGCTTATCAGGTCAATTGGAAAGATGCGCTGCCGGATGGGGTTTATAATATCAACCCCCTAAACAACCCTCTAAATGCTCATCTGACAACCGGCGGCACTGGTAATGTTTATCTCAACAATACCACAACTGCATTGTCTGACACTGATTTTGTGGTTTCCAACACTATCAATACGAAAGACACGATTGCGCTGCCGTCATTTCAGATAGATGCCGGAGCAACTCTGACCATCACCTTTGACAGCGTTCTGATGAGCAAAGTTACATCGGGTCAGAATTTGGTGAACATCACGCGGGCGAGCTACAACAGCCAGCCGAGCGGTTCTGACGGGCGTAATAATTCAAGCAATCCCGGCAGCGTTGATGATGACAATAACAGCAATGTTCCCGGCAATCTGAACAATTATGAAGAGCATACGTCTTCTGTGCTGCCTATTGTTTCAGGCGCAATCGGCGACAGGGTTTGGTTAGATACTGATAAAAGCGGCACTCAGGATATCGGCGAGCCGGGCATTCCGAATGTGGAAGTCAAGTTGCTGGATAACACCAGTACTGTGATTGCCACCACCCGAACGGATACTAACGGTAATTATTTGTTCACTGAACTTCCGGCAGGAACTTATACTGTTCAGGTTACGTCTGCTACAATTCCATCCGGGCTTACCTCTTCTTATACACCGGCAATGCCGATTAATTTGCCATTAAATGGAATCGTTCTGACGGCTGATTTCGGCTATAAAAACGACAGCACTACAACGGCAATCATCGGTGATAAAGTTTGGAATGATTCGAGTGGAGCGATTCCAGACGGCATTCAGAATCCGGGCGAATCTGGTATTGGCGGCGTTACGGTTGCTTTGTATAGTGCGGGTCCTGACGGTATTCTGAATACGGCTGATGATACTCCTGTTACTGGGCAGACAGCCACAACCGCGCCTGATGGTTCTTATCTGTTCACTGGCGTGCCTCCGGGCAAGTATATTGTCAAAGTAACAGATACCGGCAATGTTTTGAGCGGCTATACGCCTACCACCTATGGCGCGGTTACGCCGCAGGTTACGCCGCCGATTTCGGTAGCTGGCGGAGATACTTATCTGAATGCTGATTTCGGCTATAACAAGCCGGGGCTGCGTACAATAAGCGATGTAGTCTGGTATGACGCTAATGGCAATGGAATCAAAGATGGCACGGAATCAAATATTCCGGGCGTTACAGTTAATCTTTTGGATAGCTCCGGCAAGATTATCGCAACGGCTATTACACCTGTTCCAGATTTTGCAAACCCAGACGGCAAGTTTTCATTCCCCGGGCTTCCTGACGGCAATTACACTGTAGCTATTTCAGATATTGATAATAAACTAAAGAGTTATTCAGGGACAACATCTGAAGGACTTGCCCGTCAGTTGTCGGTAACTTTAGACAGCTCTTATTTACCCGGCAAACATTTCGGCTATAATCAGCCTTGGACTATCGGGGATACGGTATTTATTGATAATGTAAGCGGCGGCACTCAGGAGCCGAATGAACCCGGAATCCCCGGAGTTACCGTAACTTTGTGGAAAGACGCAGACGATGATGGTAAACTTGATTTTACAAAAGATACTCAGATAATTACGCCTACGCCTGTAATTACTGATGCTCAAGGCAAATACATTTTTCATCCTGATGCGCCCGGCACATATTTTGTCAGCATTGATGATACCCAGCTCGCACTTAGCGGTTATACAAAAACTCCTGGCGATTCTCAAACTCTGAATCCTGCTGACGGCAATCAGAGAACAAGCGAATTAAGCCCGACTGGGAATACCAGCAATCTGAATGCTGATTTCGGATATAGCAAGCCGTCAATGGCAGATGTTACCGGCATGATTTGGAATGACATTGATAAAGACAAAACTAAAAACGGAACCGAAGCATTCATTGCCGGTGTAACAGTCAATCTTGTTGCGCCGGGTACTGATGGTGTAGCAGGTACGGCAGATGACATAATCATTGCAACATCAACTACTAATGCAACCGGAGATTATAGATTCGATGATGTTCCAAGCGGAACAAATTACAGCGTTGTCGTAACAGATATTTACAATGTTCTGGACGGCTATACGCTGACTAATCCGGCTGTATCTCATACATTCGATGTTCCTACTATCCCTCCTGCAAGCGGAGAGGTTCCGGCTAGGGATTTCGGTTATGTCAAAGATTTGCTGGGCAGTATTGGGAATTATGTGTGGTATGACACTAATGGCAACGGCATTCAGGATGAAGTTGTGAGTTCAGGTATGAACGGCGTTGATGTCTATCTTTATAAAGATGCTGACGGAGACGGTATTGCAGAACCCGGCGGAGATGATGGGGCTTTCATTGCCCAAGATATAACTAAAAATCTATCAGGAGATCCGGGATACTACAATTTCAGCAATCTGCCACCCGGAAATTATTTTGTCAAATTCATTCCACCTGCTGGGCATCTTATTACTCAGAAAGATATAGGGGTTCTGCCAAATAAGGATGCCACAGACAGCGATGCAGAACTTAATCCTGCAAGTGCTAATTATGGGACAACCATTGTTTATTCGCTTGCCTATGGCGAAAAATATGAAGATTTTGACGCCGGTATGTATCAGCTTGATTTCGGAGATTTACCGGTTAGTTATGGAACGCTGCTTGAGAATGACGGCGCAAGGCATATTCGTCCTAAGAATGGTACTTTAACAAATATTATGGGTACAACCGTAGATACGGAAATAAACGGACAGCCTAATGCAACTGCAACCGGAGACGGAGCAGATGAAGACGGTGTAATATTTGATACGCCTATCATGCCGGGGCAGCCATACACGATAACAGTGAATATTAATGCTACTGGTAAGCGTTTGAATGCGTGGATAGATTTTAACGGAGATGGTGATTTTAACGATCTGGGAGAGCATATTGCATCAGATGTATTATTAAGTTTAACAAGTAATCCACTGAATCTGGTCGCCCCGGCTTCTGCTGTGCCTTTTGCAAACACGCTATATTCGCGATTCAGATTGACTCAAACCACCGGTCAGGGGGGGGATTCTCCTACAGGGCTTGCAACTAACGGCGAAGTCGAAGACCACGCTCTGATGAGCCTCGGCGATTTGGTATGGATTGACAACGGCGCAGGCGGCGGTATTGCGAATAATGGCATTAAAGACGGTACGGAAGCCGGAGTTGCAGGTGTAATCGTACAGTTGAGAAATAACCTCGGCACTGTCATTGCTACGACAACTACCGATGCTAACGGACGCTATTTGTTCACCGGCTTGAATCCGGGCAATTATACGGTTCGCATTCCGGCAACTGAATTCGGAGCAGGCAAGCCGCTTGAGAAGTATTTCTCATCAACCGGCGCAAGAAGCCCTGAATCTCCACCTGCGCCACTCGCAGATCAGGATACCGGCATTGACGATGCTGCTCCTGCCACAAACGGCATTACATCAAATACTGTAACATTGACGCTTGGCAGTGAGCCGACCAATGATAATGATACAGATGCAAATTCAAACCGCACGGTTGACTTCGGATTTGTGCAGTATGATTACGGAGATTTGCCGGATAGTTATAAAACAACAGATGCAAGCCTCACTCCTGCTCGTCATATTTTGGATGGAACAACTTATCTAGGAACCGGTGTTGACGCTGAAATCAATGGTCAACTTGGCGCAGATTCGGGCAAAACCGCTTCCGGTGATGATGCTGTTGACGATGAAACAGGTATCACCTTCAACACTCCGATCATGCCGGGCAAGAAGTTCACGATTGACGTAACCGCGCATACTGCTTCCGGTACGGGTTATCTGAACGCATGGATTGATTTCAACAGCAACGGCGTATTTGATGCGGGTGAACAGATTTCTTCGGATCAGGCGTTACCTAACGGAACAACTACATTGACATTTATTGCGCCGTCATCACCTGATCCGTTCCCAACAACGCTGTATTCAATGTTCAGATTTACCCGTAATTCAGGTGAAGCAGCTAATCCCACAGGCACCGCGCCTAACGGTGAAGTCGAAGATTATGCTCTGATGAGTCTCGGAGATACTGTTTGGTTTGATGTGAATAACAATGGTGTCAAAGATGCGGGTGAAAACGGAATCCAGAATGTTGTTGTAAGTCTGCTTGATAGTGCTACCGGAAATACGATAAAGGACGGAGACGGCAATCCGATTACCGCAACCACAGACGCAAGCGGCAATTATCGTTTTACGGGGCTTGTTCCGAAAGATTACAAAGTTCAGATTTTGGCAAGTAATTTCAACACCGGCGGTGTATTGGTAGGCTATTATTCCTCTACGGATAGCGGTACAACTGCGAATCCGAATAGCGACCTTAATCAGAATCAGGATGAAAACGGCATTGACAATGTTAATCCTGAAACAAACGGAATTACCACAGGAACAGTTACATTGACGTTAGGTGGTGAATCCGTTACAGACGGCGATACTGACGCCAATTCCAACATGACAGTTGACTTCGGATTCTTCAAGCCGGTGAGCATCGGTAATTTTGTCTGGTTCGATACAAACGGAAACGGCGTTCAGGATGACGGCGCAAGCAGCGGACGGTCCGGTGCAACGGTGCAGTTGTTGGATGGTACAACACTTACTCCTATTACAACCGATGTCAGAGGAACTGCGATAAG
>DYNH01000080.1 GCA_020721175.1 Trichlorobacter lovleyi
AGTCCCGAATTGTGTCATTCCGGCAGGCTTTAAGCCGGAATCCAGATTTTAACTAGCTAAAAAGACTGGATCCCCGATAGAGGCATTCGGGGATGACAATCTTTTTGAAAGAGGCTCAATTTCTTCCGGTTTGATTTTTGCAGTTGCCTTCAAAGCCCCCCTGTCAAGGGGGGTTTGGGGGGGGGTAGCTTTGCCCCTTTCCTCTTTTATTGGGACTCCCCCCCCACCCTTCCCTTGCCAGGGGATTTAGCCCCCCCCCTGGCAAGGGAAGGGCGAAACTAAATGTAAAAACCAAACCGGTAATTACTGAGACTAAGAGGTGATCTGGGATGGCTGTAAAAAAACAGTTTGCGCTTCAGCAGGTACTAGATTATCGCCTGGAATGTGAAAGGTTGTGCAAGCAGGAGTTTGCTGTTGCCAAAAGAGATGTGGATACTGCATGCGACCAACTGGCCCTGGAGAAAACTGTTACAGAAAAGATTGCCGTAGAGTTTACCAACAGGCAGCAAGAGATAACTTCTGTCTATGAAATGCGGCTTTATGCTGATTTTTTTTCACGCAAGCGTGAAGAGCTAAAAGAACAGGAAAGGTACATTGAAATCCTTGACCGTGTGCTGGAAGATCGCAAGCACGAACTGTTGCAGGCAACCAAAGAAAAAAAGGTTATGGAAAAACTGAAAGAAAAACAGAAACTGGCGTTTCTTAAAGAACAGGCCCATAAAGAGCGGCTTCTTCTTGATGAAATATCAATACAGAAAACAGGGCAGGAGTAAAAGGGTGAACAGACGTCTGATAATAACAATAACTGCTGCGTTCTGCCTGGGAACTATTGCTACCGTTGCCTTAACTGCCTCACAAGGCACAGTAGAACCAGCAGGCTCGCAACAATCAACTTTACAGGGTGATGCAGTACCGCCAACCCGTGCCGCCCGTGAAGAACGGGCAATTCAGGAGACACGCAGACAGCAACTGGCTGAAAAAGAGGCCGCCTTGGCCGCCAAGGAAGAAGAACTGAAAAAACTGGGCGCAAAGATAGATGAACAGTTAAAAAGCATGGAGGCAACCAAGAAGCAGTACGATGAAATGGTTAAGGCTGAAGAAGAACGCCGCAAGCAGGAGATGGGTGAAAGAGTAACAAGAATGGTCAAGCTTTTCAAGACCATGAAGCCATCACAGGCAGCCGAACTTCTGGACAAGATGGAAGAAGGAGAGGTAAAACTGCTCCTGGACAAACTTGATGTCAAGACAGTAGCCAAGCTGGTGCCAAACCTCAATCAACCTCGCACGATCAGGTGGGTCAATGAAAACCTACAGAAAAGAGGGGGATAGACCAGCCAACTGCAAACCGCCGCCAAATCCATCAGCCGGTACTGGCTAAACCGGCCCCCTCCCCTGCTGTTAAAATCCCCCATAGAGGCGCAAACTAGCCAATAGTGTTGAATCTGCTTGCTCATCATCTGTCTAAAATATATTTATAAGGTTTTGAGGTGTTAGGTGCGAAGTTTTAAAAGCTATAAGGAACCAGATCAATCACTGTCAGTTCAGGTGGCGCCATAAAACGGATCGGCGGTCCCCATGTGCCTGTACCGCGGCTTACGTACAGGTGGCCCCCCGCAGACAATCTGGTGATCCCTGTATGCACAGGAAAACGTAGCCATGTTAACAGATTAAATGGAAATATCTGCCCCTTATGAACATGGCCGGAAAGTTGAAGATCAAATTTTCCGGCGCTGTTATCTCCAATTTCAGGCCTGTGCTTCAAAAGCACTATAAATCGTTCCTTTGGCAGGGCCTCCAGCAATGCCCCCTCATCAACAGTTATTTTTTTCCCAAACCTTGCAGAAGCCGGATCATCCACACCTACCAGGGCCAGGTTATTACCAATCAGCAGGGCTTGATCCTGCAAAAGCCTGAAACCGGACTGTTCCAAAAAACTACGTGAAGAATCAATGCCCGCGTAATATTCATGGTTCCCGAATATAGCGATCATCCCCATTGGGGGGGCAATGGTTCTGAACATCTGCGAGATGCCGTCAAAATGCTTGATATGTCCGTCTACAATATCACCGGTAGCAACAAACAGATCCGGTTTGAGCCTTTTTACTGAATCAATAACCTGTTGTACCTGACCAGCCCCTACAATCAATCCAACATGCAGGTCAGATATCTGAACAATTCGGATTCCCCTGTTTCCTTTTGGAATTTTATCAGTAGGTAAAACAATGGATTCAATTTTCAGATGGGTTGCTTCGTAATATCCGTAACAGGCAATCATCAAGGCTGAACAGAAACAGATCAGAAAAAAAGGACGCGCTGAAAAAAAAGATAGCTGAGGAATAAAGACAAAAAAATGTAATACCCGTAACAAAAGCCTTGTAAATTGCATAACCACTGAAATTGAGATAAAGATAAAAAGCAGGCCCATCCAGAAATAGCCCGGATATGCCAGGATTGAAGCAATAACAGCAAGACCACGCTGCTCAAGAACACGAACAATTATCGGAATTAGCGTCATAAGCAGACACCAGAAAAATGGAACAGCCCAATAGTTTCGTAAAACAGAAAAGGCCTTTAACAGGCTCAGCAGAAAATATGCGTGGGCAGCGCCGTATATTAACAGAAAATTCAGCATGAAAAGTTTCATGGCTAAGGTTCTTCCCTTACCTTTAACTTGCTGTAACTATCTCTACTTTATCAGATTTAGGTTTGTTTGTTGATAATTTGTAACTATTCAGATCAATCGTGGGGCGTAGGCATCCTGCCTGCGTTTCGAGCGACTTCATGCGCGAACAGTTTTTCAGCTTCAACAACGATGCAAGCGATAAACCCGCTTGCAAGGCGGGCAAGATGCCCACCCTCCTGAGTATGCTGAATTGTTACGATAAGTTAACCAAATATCCATCCCGATATCCCCCCCTTGAACGGTGAGGAGAATACCGACATTCCCTCCCCTTCAAGCCTGATACTGTCTGCTGTTCAAACTACTGTACCTCCACATTCCTGATCCCCTCCGGTCTCCAGGCCGGGGAAATGACGTGAGAGCCTTTTTCCTCTGTCTGCAATAAACTGGCATATATCAGGGTAAAATCCCCCAGCCTGTTGTTCACCGCATCCATGGCCTGCACCATCTTTTCCTTTTTCTGATCTTCAGGAAATAGCGGTAACTGCTGGCTGTGATGCCGCAGACTGGAGAGCTTTACCCCCAGCAGTCTGACCTTCTGACAGATTTCAATACCATCAAGAATTGTGATTGCGGCCTTATAGATTTCATCGCTCTGGCAGATGTAATCTGAAAGGGTTTCCTGTTTATGTGCGCTTGAGAAATAATCAGCAAACCTGATATACAACGTAACAGTCTTGCCGGTAACACCATATCTTCTTGCCCTGCGCCCCACCATCTCTGATAACTGCAGCAGATATTTAAGAATATCCTCTCTGGTATCAATATCCTTGCGCAAGGTCATTGAATGGCCGACACTCTTGACCTCATCTTCCTCATCCTGGGGTACAACAGGGCTGTGATCTATTCCCTGCCCCCATTCCTTGTACCGCTTGCCCATTATGCCGAACCTTTTGGTCAGCAGCTCTTCGTTGGCCCGGCCAAGCTGTCCGCAGGTTATGATGCTGAGCAATGCAAGATGACGCGCCATCTTTTTACCAACGCCGCAAAGATCATTTACCGGTATAGTTTCAAGGACTTTTGTTACATCATCAGGCTTGATAATGGTCAGACCATCCGGTTTCTGCATATCACTGGCAAGTTTTGCCAGCAGTTTGTTGGGGGCAATGCCAATTGAGCAGGTGATACCAAAACTCTGTCTGATACGTGCTTTTAAGAGATAGGCTATACGCTCGGCAGAACCAAAAAGCTGGAGGGAGTGAGTAACATCAAGCCAGGCCTCGTCAATCGAAAAGACCTCCACCATCGGTGTATACTCTTTCATCATCTCAACTATCCTGCTGCTGGTGTAGGTGTATTTCCTGTTATCACCAACTACAAAGACAAGCTGCGGACATACACGCAGTGCCTCCCACTTTGACATTCCGGTCTTTACCCCGAATTTACGTGCTTCATAGCTGGAAGTGGTTATGACTGTCCTGCCGTTACTGCCGATGACCGCGACAGGCATGCCCCTGAGTGCAGGATTGGCCTGCTGCTCAACCGAGGCAAAGAAGGCGTTCATATCTATATGGAGGATGGTGCGGTGCATCAGGTCACGGTGCTTTACCTGCCATTATCCCGGCGCCATTGGGAAGGTCTAACTGTAACCTGCTGATATCTGAAAGCCCGACGCTGTTCATAATAGCGGTCAGTTCTGACTGGGAATAGGCCTGCCCCGCCGGGGTCCCTACCAGCATGTTAAGGGAAAAGAGAGCAGGAAACAGCGGGCCGGTCCTTGAATCATCCAGTATGAATTCCTGAATCAGCAAGATACCACCACTGTTCAGGCTTTTTGCTGCCTTGCTGATTATCTCGAGGCTCTTTTCCGGACTCTCGCTGTGCAGCAGATGTGATATCCAAATGACGTCATATCCACCACCCAGTTCATCGCTGGTAATATCACCGGCAATAAAGCTGATCCGTTCCGACAGTCCGTACTTCTTGATGGTCTGTTCAGCAAAGGGTCTGGTTGTGGGTAGATCAAACACAACAGCAGTCATCTCAGGGTTCTGCCTGCAGAAGTGGATTGCATATGTTCCAGGACCGCCGGCCAAATCCAGCAGACGCCCCCGTCCGGAAAGATTTATCTGGACTGCCAGTAGTGGCGCAATCTGTGAGGCCAGGTTGTACATCCCCATCAGAAAGTTCTTCCGTTCATGATCTGCTGCATCATGGGACAGGCGAGAGCGAACCGAAGTGCCACTTATAACCGCTTCATCAAGACGATGCCAGCCGGTTACCAGATTGTAATGGTGCATGATGATGTGTCCCATATAGCTGTCAGATGTTTGTGAGAGCCAGGTACTGCTGCAGTCGGTGCAATGGAAGATGTCTCCCTCTTTTTTCAGCAGGTCAAGCGCAACAAGCGCATTCAGAAGCATTTCCATACCGCGCTGGTCAGCTCCTATTGATATGGCCAGTTTATCATTTGACATTGGCATATCAGCCAGGCGGGTAAAGATATCCAGCTTGACAGCGGCATGTAGAGTAGCGGTATGCCAATGATGTGACGAAAGTTGCAACAGTTCCGACAGGTTCATAATGTTCCTCTCTGCGTAACGAATGTGAGTTAAGGCACTTTTTCTGCTAGTCTGTCTGGATCCCCTTCAAGGTCCATGACTGATCAATGGGATTAAAAACCAGTTCATATAGCGCTTCACCATCAGTAACCGCATAATGGAAAAGGGGGGTGTTACCGACAGCATCTTTCCAGTGATAGGTGGTTTCAGCCACCTTGTGCTGCCGCCGGTTCAGTTCAAACCAGACCGGTCTGGCCTTCTTGCCAGGCTCAAAGACAACGGCTATCCTGACAGGCTTACCAGACATTATTCAAAGGAACGGATAGTCTTAAGCAGTCTGCCTAATATCATTGTTTCAGCCTCACCTGAACGCAAAACAATTGGTAACATCTGCTTATTCTCCGGCTGCAGACGGATGACTACACCATCGGTAAAGAACCGTTTCAAGGTTACCTCTCCATCAATCCATGCCACAACAATCTGGCCATTTTCCGCAGTGGGCTGAGGCTTGATCAGCGCCAGATCACCATCAAAGATGCCGGCCTCAACCATGCTGTCCCCCTTGACCCGCAGCAAAAAATTACCTTCTCCCTTCAGCCAGGCAGGATCAAGCGATACATATCCCTGAATTTCTTCAACTGCCAACTCAGGCTGTCCAGCGCGCACTGTACCCACCAATGGCACAGGGACCGGCATACCACCACTATATTTAAGGGAGATACCGCGCGAACCTTCACGTCTTGAGATATAACCTTTACGCTCCAGCGCCTCCAGATGCAGCATAGCAGTGGCAGTCCCTTTGGTGCCTATATATTCAGATATTTCACGCAGGGAAGGCGGACAACCATGTTCATCACGGAACCGGCATACAAAATCAAGTACCTGCTGTTGCCTAGAAGTCAGTTCCTGCATAACAGCCTCCTCCTGCTTTCAAATGACAGATATTTCAAATGATAGCCATACGGAGCGATGCTGTCAAGAGTCAAGTAGAGGCGATACATGCCTCGCCTCTATGCTACCCCGGCCACTTGGATAAAGTGGTACAGGCATCCTGCCTGCGTTTCGAGCGGCTTTATACTCGAACAGTTTTTCAGCTTCAAAAACTCAGTTTCAATAATCATGTACTTTTATATATGACAAAACAGATACCATGCAACTTGCTTGACTTATACATTGACACATCAATATCATATTGATATATGATTGAATAGTAATATAGTTTTCAACTAACAAATCAACGGGAGATAAAAGTGATCAAGCAGTTAGCGGATTACGTTACCTTTGCCCAAATGGGCCTCAAACCGGGTAGTCACAGCGGTGAGGCCCTTAACTTCTTTATCTACGATACCATCAAGATTTTCCTTCTGCTCTGCGCCATCATCTTTGTGGTGGCAATCATCCGCTCTTCATTCCCACCAGAGCGCACCAAACGGATACTTTCCCATAAGCGAGAATATGTTGGTAACATCATGGCAGCCCTTCTGGGAATTGTGACACCATTCTGTTCCTGTTCAGCAGTTCCTCTCTTTATCGGCTTTGTAGAATCAGGCGTTCCGCTGGGAGTCACATTTTCCTTCCTGATTTCATCCCCAATGGTAAATGAAGTAGCTATAATCATGCTATGGGGGATGTTTGGCTGGAAGATCGCCCTGATCTACATCAGTACAGGACTTCTTGTAGCGATTGTCTCCGGTATTGTAATCGGCAGGTTGAAAATGGAAAAACATGTCCAGGACTATGTCTGGGAGATGCAGGTGGGAAGCCAGGAGATTGTGGAGCTGACCTTCAAAGCAAAACTGATCTATGCACGGGACTACACCCGCGATCTGCTGAAAAAGGTATTTCCATACGTTGTAGTCGGTGTAGGTATCGGCGCCTTCATACACGGCTATATACCGCAGGATTTTCTTGTCAAATGGGCAGGAAAGGACAACCCCATTGCAGTTCCGGTTGCGGTCGCCCTGGGGGTGCCGCTTTACAGCAACGCCGCCGGTGTTATCCCGATAGTAAAGGCCCTTACTGCAAAAGGCATGGCAATTGGTACGGTACTTGCCTTTATGATGGCGGTGACGGCTCTTTCCCTGCCGGAGGCAGTTATTTTAAGTAACGTTCTTAAGCGAAGGCTGCTGATTACATTTTTCGGTATAGTTGCCACATCAATCGTGTTTGTGGGCTACTTGTTCAATATCATTCTGTAACAAAGGGATTATTTATGGACGCACCCAAAAGAAGGATTCTGTTCCTTTGCACTCACAATTCATGTAGATCGCAGATGGCAGAGGCGCTTGCCAATCACTATCTGGGGGACAGTTATCAGGTGTTTTCTGCCGGAACAGAGGCAACGCAGGTAAATCTGTTAGCCCTTCAGGTGCTTAAGGAACTGGAAATAGACTGTTCTGCGCTGTATTCTAAAAAAATGGACGTGTATGCCGGACAGCCCTTTGATTATGTTGTTACACTTTGCGGCGATGCCAACGAAAAGTGTCCGCTGTTCTTTGGCGGAGTAGAACGCACCCATCACGGTTTTGACGACCCTTCACGTATTCATGGGAGCGATCAGGAACGCATACCTGAGTTCAGGCGCGTACGGGATAAGATCAAATGCTGGATTATGGATTACTTTGGAGGGGACAAATGAGTGAACATATCTCCCGCAAACTTTCCTTTTTGGATCGCTGGCTTACACTCTGGATATTCGCAGCCATGTCACTGGGGGTAGGGATCGGATATTTCCTGCCGGGCATTGAGGCGTTCATCAACTCCTTTCAGGTTGGCACCACCAACATACCGATTGCCATCGGCCTGATAGTGATGATGTACCCACCCTTTGCCAAGGTAAAGTATGAGGATATGCCGGAGGTATTTCAGAACAAGAAGATTCTGGGTATTTCTCTTCTGCAGAACTGGCTGATCGGCCCTGTGCTGATGTTTGTCCTTGCTGCACTGTTACTGCCTGACAAGCCCGATTATCTGGTGGGGCTGATTATGATAGGGCTTGCACGCTGCATAGCCATGGTGATTGTCTGGAATGAGCTTGCTAAAGGCAACACCGAGTATGCCGCCGGGCTGGTGGCATTCAACAGTATATTTCAAGTGCTGTTTTATAGTGTCTATGCCTGGCTGTTCATTACTGTATTGCCACCACTGGTGGGGTTGAAGGGGATGGCGGTCAATGTAAGCATCGGTCAGATTGCCGAGAGTGTATTCATATATCTGGGTATCCCATGTATTGCCGGTGCCCTTACCCGGTTGGCCGGAGTAAAGCTGCTGGGCAAGGAGCGTTACCACCGAGAGGTTGTGCCAAAGATCAGCCCACTAACCCTGATTGCCCTGCTGTTCACCATTTTGGTGATGTTCAGCCTGAAGGGTAACCTGATCGTGCGGTTGCCGTTGGATGTGGTGCGGATTGCCATTCCGCTCTTGATCTATTTTGTGCTGATGTTTCTTGTTTCCTTCTGGATGGGTAAAAAACTGGGGGCTGATTATTCAAAGACAACTACCCTGGCCTTTACAGCAGCAAGTAACAACTTCGAGCTGGCCATAGCTGTTGCCGTAGCGGTTTTTGGAATTAATTCAGGCGCTGCCTTTGCCGCTGTCATCGGACCCCTGGTAGAGGTGCCAGTGATGATAGGTCTGGTAAATGTGGCCTTCTGGTTCAGGGTGAGATGGTTTGCAGAAGGTAGAGCAGCATGACTGAAGGAATTGATGCCCGTTTGACCGGCAAGCTTAAAATAGCCATTGCCCTGACCGCCGTCACCCTGGTGGCTGAGGTGGTGGGCGGTCTTTGGACCAATTCGCTGGCCTTGTTGTCTGATGCGGCCCATGTCTTTCTGGATATGTTCGCCCTGGTGCTATCTCTGTCAGCAGTTCGCCTGGCAGGCAGGCCAACCACAGCAAAACACACCTTCGGGTTTCATCGCTCTGAAGTCTTTGCCTCTTTTATTAACGGTCTGACTGTCTTTCTGATGGGATTGGGCATTTTGTACGGAGCCTGGGGACGCTTTGCTGAACCGGAACCGATCAAGAGTCTGGCGATGCTGCTGATTGCCGTGATAGGCCTGGTGATGAACCTTCTGGCAGCAAAGACTCTGCACAGCCACAGCCATGATGACCTGAACGTGAAGAGTGCCTTTCTGCATGTGGTTGGTGATGCCGCCGCATCGGTGGGGGTCATCATTGGCGGTATCATCATGTACTACACCGGCTGGTTCCTGTTGGATACCCTGATTTCAGCAGGTATCGGACTGCTCATCCTTGCCGGTGCCGGGCGGGTTTTGAGGGAGTCAGTGCATATCCTGATGGAGGGGACGCCACGGGGGATTGATACCGCAGAGGTTGCAAAGGCGATACGGAGCATTGAAGGGGTGATGGATATCCATCATCTGAATATCTGGTCTGTATGCTCACACATTACTGCCCTGTCGGTGCATGTTGAGGTTGAAGCCGGCCATGAAGGGGAAAGAAGCGAGCTGCTGCATCGGATTGAGCATGAGCTTGAACAGATGTTTCATATCAACCACACCACTATCCAGATGGAGTGCAACCACTGTAACGCCGGGCCGCTTATCAAGCCGCTGCTGCATACTGAACGCAATGAACAGGGATGCAGTCACAATCATTCCTGAATTAAATACAAAAGGAGCATAACAACATGAAACTGGAAGTATTGGGCACCGGTTGTGCCAAGTGCAAGACCCTATTGGAAAACGTAAAGAAGGCAGTTGCAGCAAGCGGTAAAGAGTCAGAGATCGTCAAGGTTGAAGACATCCCTTCCATCATGAAGTACGGCGTGATGAGTACACCTGCTCTGGTCAAGGATGGCAAGGTGCTCTTCTCCGGTAAAGTGGCCACAGCGGAAGAAATTGCGGGGATGCTCTGATGAAGATACTATTTCTTGAAATACAAAAATGAACGCCAGTGATTCCTTGAAAAAGGTAAGTGATGAGCGAGGAGAGTTGCCGATTGAAATTTTAAAGATCATTCTGATTGGTGAAAAAAAATAATTATGGAGTTTATATGAATACACTTGAATACAGCGCTGAAGTTTTAAAGGCGATTGCCCAACCTACCCGTCTCAGAATCATCGAACTGCTACGTGATGGTGAACATTGCGTTTGTGAGATATTTCCTGCCATTGGTCATGAACAGTCAAACACCTCACGCCATCTGCAGGTGATGCTTAAAAGCGGAATTTTGATGCAAAGAAAGGAAGGATTGAAGATATTTTATTCTTTACGCCATCCTGAAGTGCTGGAGATACTGCGACTCGCCGAGCTTGTTGCATCCCGTGAAGCAACAGAACGGTCAGCACTATTTAACAGAAAACCGGTATGAATCTAGGGGCTTTCGAAAAGATTGTCATCCCCGAAGGCCTCTATCGGGGATCCAGTCTTTTCAGTTAGTTAAAATCTGGATTCCGACTTAAGGCCTGCCGGAATGACACAATTCGGGACTTTTGAAAGAGGATCAAGTAATTACCAGCTTTCATACATATACTGAAAAGCCATAATCAGCGTTTTTTACCGTACGCAAAATATTTTGTGAACCTTCCATAATCATATCAGCAATATTGTTTTGAGCATCTGCATTCATTTTAATCATTGACACCGACAGTGACTGCTGAGTCTGGGATAACTGCATAGCACTGGCAGCACCTGCAACTGTGTT
>DYNH01000081.1 GCA_020721175.1 Trichlorobacter lovleyi
AGTTGTAATAAAATTATATACAGTGCTTATTGTCATTTCTCAAGTTAATTTGTAACTGGACTGAATACTCAGGAGGATAGGCATCTTACCTTAAATGTCTGAACCGGTCAGGCCCAACTGCCGTGCGGCCTGTAAAAGGGTTTCAACCATCAACTGGTCACTAGACTCACTGTAAAGCCGCAGCAAAGGTTCCGTGCCGGATGGACGGATCAGCAACCAGTCACCGTTACCAAAAACAAACTTGAAGCCATCGCTGAAATTTGTAGATACCACTGTCCTGCCTGCTATGCTGACTGGCGGGTCACTTCCAAGTCGCTGAATCAGAATATCCTTCTCATCCGATCCAATAGACAGATCGATCCTTCGGTAAAAGAAATGCCCTATATCATTCATAATCTCTTCCAACTGACAACGCAGTCCCTTACCGGTTGCTGCAACAGTTTCCAGCAGCATAAGCCCCATCAAAATCCCGTCTCTTTCTGGGATATGACCGGTTATTCCCAGTCCTCCAGACTCTTCGCCGCCTATCAGAACCCTCTTTTCCAACATCAACTCGCAGATATGCTTGAAACCGATCGGGGTTTCGTGCAGCGGAAGTCCATACTTTTCAGATAACAGATCAATCATCCGGGTGGAAGAAACCGTCTTGACTACACTGCCTGAAAGCCCCTTTCTTTCGACAAGGTGTTTCAGTAGCAAGGTAAATATTGCGTGAGATGAAAAAAAGTCTCCCCGCTCGTCAACAGCCCCTATCCGGTCTGCATCACCATCAAGCGCCAGTCCAACGCGATAACGTCCGGTTGACATCAGATCAGACAACTCCAGCAGGTTTTCACCAATCGGCTCAGGCGGATGCCCACCAAAATAGGCATTATGTTCAGTATTAATCTCATCAATTGCCAGCAAACGGTTAAGCAGGCCGCTACCAGCGCCAAACATCGGATCTGCCACAGCCTGAATGCTGAACCTGCGGATCGCTTCAAGATCAACCAAATGCCCAAGTTGCCTGAGATATCCGGTGATCAGGTCACAAAATTCGATCTTGCCGGCCTTCAACGCATCTTCAAAAGTCACTGAACTGGCAAGACGTCCTGTGCTTCTGTTGTAAGATATGATCTGTTCAATTAGTCGTGTTGTCTCAGGTCGTGCAGAGCCGCCGAAGTTTTCCTTAAGCTTGAACCCGTTGTAGATATATGGATTGTGGCTGGCAGTAATCACTATGCCTGCACCAGCCTTCAATTCTCTGACAGCCCATGATACTGCAGGCGTGGGGACGGCGGCTTCACTGAAGTACACCTTAATGCTGTTGCCTGCAGCGACTTCAGCAACAGTCCGTGCAAACTCGGGCGAAAGAAAACGGCGATCATAGCCTATCACCAGTCCGTGATCTGCAAGCCCTTCACGTATCATCCAGTCCATGGTTGACTGGGCTACAACAGACAGATTTTCAAAAGTAAACTCACGGGCTATGACACCACGCCAGCCATCGGTCCCAAACCTTATTTCCATCTCTCCTCCTTTTGCAGGGCCAAAGCCGTCAAAAACGGATGGTAACTATCCAGTAGCTTGATGATTGATTTAAATTCCCGAAGTTGTAATCAGGCATCCGGTTTAAAAATCCAGTCGGACAGGTCTCCGCTACTCCCCAACCAGTCACCGTTGTTATTAATCAAGGCGGCTGCAACCGGGAAAGCTGGTTTGAAAACAGTGACAACCTTACTTGCAATCCTTTCTGACAAGGCATCTGCAAGCAGTGTGCGCTGGTTCTGCTCAAGAGCCATGAAAAGCCCCTCAACCGTAGGTGTGTCAGTCGTTGATGTGATTGAAATTTCTTTACAAAGTTGCCTGACAATCGGCAGTGCAGGTTCTGATCTTGATGAGTGCGTGTCCCACTGCCCCATTGCCAGTTTGACCAGCTTGCCAGGATGTCCCAAAAGCAGAAGCGAACAAAGCCTGGAGGTTACGGCCATTTTCAGAACATAGCCCCATTCATTACTGACCTCCACAACCTGATGTTGATCAAGATTAAGATGCTGTTTGGCAGCCTTTGCCCCGATATGTCCAGGCACAAAAACCGGCCTGACGATGCCGGATGCCAGGGCCACAGCAAAGGAACAGCGGATGGTCTCCTGAACTGCCTGATGGCTGAAGGGACGTACCCGTCCGGTTGTACCAAGTATTGAAAGACCGTTGATGATCCCTAGCCTGGGGTTAAAGGTCTTTTCTGCCAAATCTTTCCCTCCAGGGATTGAGATCGTTATCATCAGCCCATCAGAGGTAACCTCGTGAACCGCCTGTTCAATCATCCTGCGCGGCCCGGGATTAATCGCCGGTTCACCTGGCAGGACGGACAATCCAGGCAGGGTAACCGTACCCACCCCTTCTCCGGCTGTGAATCTTATGGACTGTCCGCCGGAACGGGCAACTGTCACTACAATATATGAACCGTGGGTAATATCAGGATCATCTCCTGCATCCTTCTGGATTACTGCAGAACAACTATCCGCCGAATGGCTGGTGCTGACAACCGGAAGCTCTATTCTTGAACCGTCTGGAAGTGCCAGATCAACCCTGTCTGAAACCGGCATACCGTAAAGGGTCATGGTCGCTGCCTTTGCGCCTGCTGCAGCACAACAGCCAGTAGTATAACCTCCACGCAGCGGACATGCCATCTGCTGTTACCAGCTCCTGTGACCTGTACGGACTATCACTGTTGACATATAGCCCACTTCAGCGGGCAGGTTTCTGGTAATCGGGTTAACAACAACCTGGCGCCCTGCCTGCTCCAGGTGGCAGACCAGTCTGGAGTTGTCAAGCAGGTCATGTCTATCAAGTAATGCGACCAGTTCATTCAGGCGGGGGCCTACCTTGTACAAAACCAATGTCTCACATTGCCCCAGTGCCAGCTCCACATCTTCTATCCTGGTTGCAGGCATCAGGATCAGGCGGTCTTCCTGAATGGTTAACGGATCGCCAAACAGTGCTGCAGCAGCCTGCATGGCGCTGATTCCGGGTACCAGATGAATTTTTTCAGGCAACATCCTGTCCATCAGGGCTTCAACCAGATAAGCGCTGGTGCTGTAAATCAGAGGGTCTCCTATAGTTATCTGTACAACTGACTGTCTTTGTACACAACGTGATGCAACCAGATCCGCAGCCTCGGCCCAGCAACTTCTGGTTGCCTCCTGATTCCGCTCCATCGGGTAGACGTTTTCTACCAGCTCCTGCCCTTTCAGTAATGGGCGAACTGCAGCCAGCGCAAGACTCTCGGTACTTTTGCTGGATTTTGGCGCAATAATCAGGTCAGCGGTTTCAATCAGCCTGGCCGCCCGCAATGTCAACAGATCAGGTGCCCCCGGACCAACTCCAACCGCATAAAAATGGCCGGACAAGGCCTTTTCAAAACTGCTCATGGCCTGGCTCCTGTAAAAGTGGCTATCGCTGCATCAAGGTGTTGACAGTAAAGCTCGATAATCCGGTCATCAAGACCTGCCGGACCGCTGCAACTGCTTGTTTCTGCTGCAACCAGAGACTTCCATGAATCAGGCTCGTCACCCATGATATCGTTGATCAGGTGGTCGCCCGCCACCAGCATCAAAGGTATAAAATGCACGGAACCTGCCTTTTCAGCCAGTTCCCGTGCCTTTTCAAGCGGCGCCTGTCCTGGCAAATCCCCTTCAATACTTGCTACCATTACATTTGGATAGAGAGCCTCTATCTTCTGTGCAAACAATTGAATCTCCTGATTGTAACAGTCATAATGACCATTGCCGTGACAGGCTATCACAGTGGGTATGTTATCCGGTATCTCCTTGGCAAGCGCATCAATTACCGCATCAATATCAGCTTCAGAACTTAAAAGCGGCTCTGTGCAGACCAATTGCAATTCCGTTTCTTCAGCCAAAACAGACCTGATCTTGTTGTATTCCTGGCCTGGTACAATCAGAAACGGCATTACTGTAACCTGCACAACCCCCTGCTGCTTTAGTGAGTCAAGCAGTTCCCCGAGGTTCATCACCGTTATGCCACGGTCTTTAAGCCTGCGGATTACTGTCCTGGATGTAAAGGCACGACAGACCTGCATATCAGGATATCTGCAAGCCACAAACGCCTCAATATGTTCGTAGACCTTAAGGCCTGCCTCCATTGTGGTTCCAAAAAAGACCAGGGCAAGCGCCTGGTGTTTGCCGGTATTCATCTAAGTTACCTTTCCTGTTGTACTGCTATGCAACAAAGGGCGTGCAATGCTGCTACAGCCAGTGGAGACCCGCCTCGTCTGCCAGTTACGGCAATATATGGCACGCCCAGTTTCAACAGCTCTTCCTTACTCTCAATAACATGGACAAAACCTACCGGCATAGCTATTACCAGTGCGGGTCTCAGCCCTTCTTCAATAATTATCCGGTTAAGTTCCAGCAGTGCAACCGGCGCATTACCAAACAGCAGGACACCACCATCCGCGATCTGCCTGGCCTTGCGCATGGCAAACAGCGAGCGGGGCAGACCGTTCTGAATCGCCTCTTCAGCCACATCAGGATCAGCAAGATGACAACAGATTGAATCAGGTCCGTAACCAGAAAAAAGCGACCTTAGCCTGGCCAATGAAAGTCCGCTCCGGATCATATTGGAATCGCAGAATATCTGCCTGCCCTCCCTTAAGGCGGCAATGCCTGAATCTACTGCATCAGGTGAAAATCTAACCAGCTTCATCAACTCAGGATCCGCAGTGGTGTGGATCAGCCGGCGTACCACCTGCCATTGTTCCGGCGCAAAGGGATGTTCCGGGATCAGTTGATCAATACAGGAAAATGAACGTTCTTCAATCTGCTCTCCGCTTAAGGGGTTAGCCAGCAGATTATGGATCAGTGGTTTATATGTCACAAGAATCTCCTGCAGTTTTGTACAAAACAGGCTGCGCTGTTGATATTGGAGGCAAAATGCAGATGGATATAACTTGCCAGCAACCCTCCCTCGAGGTACCCCCCCTGAACATCGCTACTGCAGCGCCGTTTACTGATCTGATACGGCGTATGAACAGCTCCTGGCAACTCGTCTGCAATCTCGGAATAATGGAACTCATGTCCCCTTAAGACCTGGCCGGCAGCGCCTAATAATGTATCCTGAAGCAATGTCACCTCAACATACCCCAATGCCTTACGCCTTGGCAGCATTCTGGTTCTAAAAGGCAGCAACCCTGCCATTTTGTAGTTGCTGCTGTCAAGCAGTTCAATCCCTCTGGAC
Organism: Trichlorobacter lovleyi; assembly: GCA_020721175.1. Classification (GTDB taxonomy): domain Bacteria; phylum Desulfobacterota; class Desulfuromonadia; order Geobacterales; family Pseudopelobacteraceae; genus Trichlorobacter; species Trichlorobacter lovleyi_A. Next base: position 5,242 of record DYNH01000081.1, read on the forward strand.
AGATACATCATACCACCGCATTCAGCGTACATGGGGCGTCCGGAAGCCGCAAAGGAACGTATATCATCCAGCATCTGACTGTTGGCTGCAAGCTCTTTAACGTACTCTTCGGGGTAGCCGCCACCAAGGTAGAGTCCATGCAGTCCAGACGGCAAGGCAATGTCTGAGGCCGGTGAAAAGATAATCAGCTCTGCACCTTGCTGTTCAAGCGCCTCAAGGTTGTCCTGGTAGTAGAAGTGAAAAGCCTGGTCACGGGCAATACCTATCCGTACCTTTGGGGCTACAGACACAGCCCCTGTTGACCGGTTATCCATAAAATCAGGGGCTTTCCCGACCGTCCCTTCAGGGAAGCTGCGCGCTAACTGCAGGACTGTGTCAATCTTGAGATACCGTTCAATCTGCAACGCAAGTTCATCCAGCTTTTTCAGTGTAATTTCATCAGTATCGGCAGTTACCAGACCCAGATTCCGGCTTGGCAGAGGTGGCAGGGCTCCCCTGGGCACAGCCCCGGCAAGCAGTGGAAGGGATTTGGCCCCAAGTGAGGCTGAAAGCCAGTCGGCGTGTCGTTCAGAACCGGTATGATTGGCAATTACACCTGCAATCCTGACTCCATCCTCAAAACAGCAGAAACCGCAAACCGTTGCAGCCAGGGTACGGGCAACACCATGCCCGTTGACAACCAGCAAAACCGGTGCAGATAGCCATTTGGCTATCTCGGCGCTGCTCCCTTCCGAACCAGCCGGATCAGCTCCGTCAAACAGCCCCATCACACCTTCAATAACAGCAATATCTGCGCCAGCGGTTTTGGCAGAGAACAGTTGACGGACATAATCCTTACCGCACATCCAGCCGTCAAGGTTATAGCACGGTCTGCCAGAGGCCAGGCCCAGCCAGGTAGGGTCAAGAAAATCAGGCCCGACCTTGAAGGTCTGAACTGCAAGACCACGCTGCTTCAGTGCAGTCACCAGTCCCAGCGTAACAGAGGTCTTGCCAACACCACTGCCGGTGCCAGAGATCATGATACGCGGGATATTCACTGAATATCTTCCGAATCCCTGAATGTAACCGATGAAAACCAGTCCATGTCAGGGATAACATTTACCACATCACCAACCACAACCAGGCCAGGGCGAACCGGGTTGCAAGCCTCTACAAGGGATGCGATTGTTTCCAGTGTCCCCAGATAGCGGGCCTGATCAGGCAGGGTGCCCCTTGCAAGCAGAGCGACAGGTGTATTGGCTGGTCTGCCGTAACGGATCAACTGCCCGGCAATATCGCGTAACAAGGTGGTTCCCATCAGCAGTACAAGGGTGTCCGGCCCGTTGGCCATTCGTCTCCATTCATCCTCAGAAAGCCCGTTTCCGTTTTTTTTGTGCATACTGTAGAAACCGACTGACGAAGAAAACTCCCGATCTGTTACCGGTATGCCGCAATATGCAGGCACTGCCAATCCACTGGTAACCCCGGGAATAATCTCAAAAGGTATCCCGTTTTTAGCCAACATGCGGGCCTCTTCCCCTCCACGGCCAAACAACAGCGGGTCACCACCCTTTAATCTGACTACCACAGCTCCGGTTTTTGCCTTTTCCAACAACAGACTGTTGATCTCGGTCTGGGTACGACAGATACCCCCCTTGTGCTTGCCAACATCAATATGTTCGGCATCGGGACAATATTTCTTCACAAGCTCCGGGTTTGCATATCCGTCATGCAGCACCACATCTGCCTGTCTCAGGTGTTCAGCACCTTTGACCGTAATCAGACCAGGATCACCCGGACCAGCTCCTATCAGTGATACGATTGCCGGTTCCATGGTGGAATGTTTACCCAAACCAGCCGACTTTTCAAGCAGCATGACAGCCAGTTCCTGCCTGCCTTCCCTGATCAACCCGATCAGGCGCGCATAATTACGAGCCATTGCACGCAACCCGTTTCTGCGCTGTTTTTGATCCATCTTTAGCCAATCCTGTCTGCTGCGCAAGTCAGCAATCATTCCGCAATAGCAGGCAAAGGCATCGTCATAAAAGCCCTCAGCCTCATCTCTTAATGTGCGGCTAAAGGCAGGATTTACTCCGTTTGTACCGTAGGAGATCGTCAGATCGCCACGTCGCAGTGTGGCAGGCAGAAAAAAATCACCGGCATCGGCATGATCAGTGCGTTGTGCCAGAACACCCCTTTCTGCTGAATCTGCAAGCACGGCATCATTCACCATCTGGTCATCGGTGGCTGCGATAACCAGAAACATACCTTCCAGTTGTTCAGGCTCATAGCTCTTGCAGACAACTGTAACCTTTTCGGAACTCCAGACAGGATCGTCACTGAAACGAACTGCAACAGCCGTCACCAAAGCACCGTACTCAACAAGTTTGGCACACTTGCGGGCCGCCACTTCAGAGCCGCCAACAATCAGGCAGCAACGGTTTTCCATCTGAATATTTATCGGCAAAAACATCTGATGTTCCTTTGGGTGATTTAGAATTGCAGATTAAGTGTCAGCCAGTCTGAAGGCATAGTTATACAGGAAAACAGACCAGATGTTCACCAAAAGATTGAATCTGAAAGCCGACATCATAGAGTTGACAGAGATTTTCTTCGGTCATCACCTCCCTGCCGCCTGTTGCCAGAACCCTGCCACCATCAAGCAGGGTAAAGCCCGATGCGTAACGTAGTGCAAGATTCAGATCATGCATAGCTATAATCGCAGTCAGGCCGAGGTCTTGTACCTCATTTTTGATCAGATTCATCACTTCGTGCTGGTTTTTGGGATCAAGATTGCTCGTTGGTTCATCAAGCAGGATAACCTCTGGCTGCTGCACAAGTGCCCGGGCAAGGGCAGCCTTCTGCAGTTCACCCCCGCTGAGTTCAGACACCGGCCTGAGCGCCATTTCACCTATTTTAAGCCTCTCTACTGTCTGGAGAACGATCTCTTCGTCAGCCTCGCATACCTTCCAGCAGATGTGTGGTCTTCTGCCTAGCAGCAGGTAATCTGCCACAGACAGCCCGCTGATTTCATGACGTTGGGGCAGATAGGCAATTCTGCGCGCTATTTCGCTAATCCCCAGTGATGCCAGGTTTTTGTCACCCAGAAATACAGCTCCCTGATCTGGCTTGATCTGCCTGCCCAACAGCTTGATTAATGTTGATTTTCCCGCTCCATTCACACCCAACAAGGCGTGCAGTGTACAGGGGGCAAAAGAGCAGGTTATTCTATCAAGTACAGTCTTGCGATTATATGAAAACGAAAGCCCGGAAACAGAGAGAGACATCTATTTCGCTCCTTTTTTCAACAGTAGCAGCAAAAACACAGGGGTTCCGAAAAAAGAAGTAATGATACCGGCCGGAAGCGCTATGGAACCAAGCAAATGTCTACCAAGCAGGTCTGCCGCCAGCAGCAAAAGCACCCCAAAGACCGCAGACACCGGCAGCAGGAAGCGGTTATCCGCCCCTGCCAGCCTTCGCCCGATATGTGGCGCAACCAGTCCGACAAAACCAAGTATACCGAAAACTGCAACCGTTACAGATGTAGCAAGTGAGGCCACAAGCAAGGTTGTCAGGCGCAGCCTGCTAACATTAACCCCCAGGCTTCTTGCGACATCGTCACCGGCCAGCAGCGTATTGTAATTAAAACGGTTAAACGTAAAATAGATGGATGTTGCCAGGGCCACTATTGACAGAATCGCAAGTTGCGGCCATGCAGCACGGCTTAGGTCACCGAACGTCCAATGCACTATTGCAGCCAGTTGGGTCTCATCGGCAAAATATTGCAGCAGGGTCATGCCTGCCATAAAAAAACTACTGAGCGCAACGCCGGCAAGTATAACTGTCTCCCTCCCTGTTTCCTGAAAACGGGACATCAGCATAATAATGGCAGAAGGTGCAAGGGAGAATATAAAGGCGGAAAGACTGACAACTGTTCCGTTATCCATACCCCAGTTTTGAGCATAGAACCCCGGGCTGTTTATGCCTGACACAGTTATTGCCAGCGCCGCTCCGAAGGCCGCTCCCTGTGAAATACCCAGTGTAGTTGGCGATGCCAGCGGATTTTTCAAAACCGCCTGCAAGACAGTTCCTGCCAGCGCCAGATTAATCCCGCCAAGTAACGCCCCTGCTATCCTGGGAATCCTTATCTGCCAGAAGACAAGATTGGCAGTATCTCTATCAACAGTAGTGATTCCACGCCAGATTTCTAAAAACGAAACAGGTACAGCGCCATTTGACAATGTTATTACCATTAATGGCAGCATCATAACGATTGTCAGCAGCAGCAGGGTCCATCTGGCTCTGCGATACGCTTTCCAGCGCGCCTTCACCTGATTCATTTACTGTCCAGAAGCGGCCTGAAGCCGCCAAATATACGTTCAAGCTCACCATAAAGAGGTCGTCCGTTAAAAAACCGGTAAAGTTCATCGGCCTTTTGGGAAATATCAATATCCCTAAACTTTTCAGGGTACAGCACCTTTCCGACATACCATCCTTCCGCCAGCACAGTGGCAGGATCCGCACTGTAGAAATGAGGCAAAAGACCATATACCTGACCATTTCTTACAGCATTCAGATTACTGTAAAGCGGTTCTTTCAACTCCTTCATAACAATATCTTTACCAATTTCAGAAACAAACAGCACATCCGGCTTAAGTGTCAGAAAGGTTTCTGCGTCAATGCTGAAACGTCCCTTTACAAGCGTCTGGCTAACCGGCAGGGCATCCACAACGTTTATCGCATTAACAGCCCTAAACGGGAGATATTCCCTGCTGGTTCCCAGTATGCCATGCCCTACCCTGAACTGGAGTCCACCAATGTAGACCTTTTTTCTGGCTGAGACCGGAATTGTTGCTGTTCTGGTCTTTAATTCCAGCAAATCCTTTTCAATCCGGTTGATAACATCATCGGCGCGTTTTTGCCTGCCCATTACAGAAGCTGCAAGCCTGAGCGAATTGTAAAACTCCGATTTCTCATGCCCCAGATCGCCTGTTGCCAGAACAACCACCGGTATGCCAGTCTGTCGCTGAAGTTGATCCGCTGCCTGGGCCTCCCCACCGGTAAAGATAAGCTGAGGTTTCAGGCTGATAATCTTTTCTGGAACCGGTTTGCTACGGTTGCCGATTACAGGGAGTCTTCGCAGATGGGGGTTAGCCATGCTGTAGGTTCTTCCCCTGGCCCCAATCCATTTTGTTGAAGGCAGTTCTTCAATTTCAACTCCGACAATACCGGATGCAGCATCAAGATAACAGAGGATACTCAGCGCCCCTTTTATGGCGATAATACGTTCAGTCCGCTGGGGCAGTACAACCTTTCTGCCGCTGATATCTGTTATGGTTGCAGCAAACAGAACCGAAGGAAGGATTACAGGCAGCAGGATTGCCAAACAAACGGATGTCAGGTGTTTTCTCATGTTATGTACCTTCTGTCTTTAAATCGTATCTGTCCGGTGTGAGTCATTTGAGCTAAGGCTAACGGCAAAAACTAAGTATTCCAAAACCCCCTCCCCTTCAAGGGGAGGGCAGGGGTGGGGATGGGGT
>DYNH01000082.1 GCA_020721175.1 Trichlorobacter lovleyi
ACGTCATTGCCATACACGACAAGGGCACCCGCAAGGGGATGCCCCTACAAAATCTTAATTCTTGACCGCTTGCGGTATAGAACCTGGATTCCGGCCTGAACCCTGCCGGAATGACAAATTTTCAGACTTTTGCAAGAGGCTCATATTTTAGACAGATGATGAGCAAGCAGATTTTATTGACCCACCTGATCCTTTAGGCCCAGTTTTTTCAGTTCTTCTTCCTTGGCGGCCAAGTCGGCCTTTTTTTCAGCCAGTTGCTGTCTGCGTGTCTCCTGAATTGCCAGTTCTTCACGGGCGGCACGGGTTGGCGGCACTGCATCACACTGTAAAGTTGATTGTTGCGAGCCTGCTGGTTCTACTGTTTTACCATTTTTACACATTTTTTGCATGTTTGCCATTTATGTCAAGGTATGTTATAGCCTTGCGTATTAAGTGTTTGTATGTAAGTACCACAGTTTTTAAGGAAGTTTGATAGGCTGATGAGTTTACATATAAGGAGGAATTAATGCCACTGCTGGAAGGAAAAAAAGCGCTTGTTCTTGGCGTTGCAAATGAAAAAAGTATTGCCTGGGCCATAGCCAGGCTGTTTCATACTGAAGGTGCAGATATGATGCTGACATTTGCAGGTGAGGCGATTGAAAAACGTGTGCGTCCTCTTGCAGAGTCTCTTGATGCATTGGTATATCCCTGTAATGTTACCAGTGATGAAGAAATATCTTCTTTAATGCTTTTTGCCGGTGAAAAATGGGGTTGTATTGATATCCTGATCCATTCTGTGGCCTTTGCTGAAAAGGATGAATTAAAAGGAAGTATATTGTCTACTACCCGCAACGGTTTTGCCACAGCTCTTGATATAAGCGCATATTCACTGATTGCCCTTTTGAAGGCCGCACACCCGCTTATGGCAGATCGTGACGCCAGTGCCCTTGCCATGAGTTACTATGGCGCTGAAAAATTTTTCCCTAATTACAATGTTATGGGGGTAGCCAAGGCAGCGCTTGAGGCATCTGTACGTTATCTGGCTGCCGGTTTGGGTAAAGAGAGAATCAGGGTAAATGCAATTTCAGCCGGTCCAATCAAAACGCTGGCTGCAGTAGGTGTAAACGGATTCAACCAGATACTTTCCACCGTGGAGGAACGCGCACCTTTACATCGTAACATCACCCAGGAAGAGATCGCAAAATCAGCGCTTTACCTCTGCAGTGATCTGGCCAGCGGCGTAACCGGCGAAATACACTTTGTTGATGCCGGCTACAATATAACCGGTATTTGACGGAGCTCCCCCATTAGAGAGATCATTGGCAATCTTGCTGGCCTGAAACAGAGTCAGATTAAGGCAATTGAACGTCTCTACCGTCGTCGCATTCCTGATGATGAATGCTGCACGCCAGAACTGGCCTCACGGTTAATCGAACTATCTCTTGAGATTCGTCGCCAGATAGGGCTGCTGATTAATCGCCACGGCACTATCGAACAGATTACCATCGGTACAGAAAAAGGGCTGCTTATACCTGATCTTAAAGATTACCCCTTGGGCCGCAAGCGTCTTCGCGGTTTAAGGCTGATTCACTCCCACCTTAAAAATGAAGAACTTACAGAAGATGACCTTACCGATCTGAGGTTACTCAGGCTTGACCTTATCGTTGCGGTTTCCCAATTTGAAAACCATAAGATTCTTATGAATATCGCCCATATTTCTGCTGATCCGGTCGGTATCACCGTGCTGCCTCCACTATTTATCGAAAAGACCGCTGGCTATGGCAGTAATTTTATCAACTCGCTTGAAAGGGGGCTTGACAAGGCGATTCAGACGGAAGCAGGCACAGAGGATATCAGGGAAAGGGCGATCCTGATTTCGGTCAGTAAGGCCGGAGAACGGCGTGATATAGATGACTCACTGGCCGAATTAAAGGAGCTGGCCCGCACTGCTGGCGTGCAGGTACTGGACAGTTTCGTACAGGTATCCCGAAACCTTAATCCACGCACCCTGATGGGCGAAGGCAAGTTGCAGGAAGTGGTAATCCGGGCCATGCAGAGAGGTGCCACCCTGTTGATTTTTGAACAGGAGCTTACGCCTGCCCAGGTAAGGGCCATCTCAACCGTTACAGAACTGAAGGTAATTGACCGCAGCCAATTGATTCTGGATATCTTTGCAAGTCGGGCCAAAAGCAGGGACGGTAAGGTGCAGGTGGAGCTGGCTCAATTAAAATACCTGTTACCCCGCCTTACCGGCCGTGGTGTGCAGATGTCACGACTGATGGGTGGAATTGGAGGACGAGGACCTGGTGAAACCAAACTGGAAATAGACCGCAGAAGGATTCATGACCGTATAGCCGCTCTTGAACATGAGCTGGAAGCACTTTCCCGTGACAGGAAACAGCGACGCAGCAGGAGGGTAAAGGCCGGAATACCGATTATTTCGATTGTAGGCTACACCAATGCAGGTAAATCAACACTACTTAATTCGCTTACAAGAAGTGAAATCTTTACAGAAAACTTGCTATTTGCAACCCTGGATACATCTAGCAGACGACTTCGTCTGCCCAGTGAAAAAGAGATTATAATCACAGACACAGTCGGTTTTATCCGGTCTCTACCGGCATCTCTGATGGGTGCTTTCAAGGCTACGCTTGAAGAACTGCAGGATGCTGATCTGCTGTTACATCTTGTTGATGCATCCAATCCACGTTTTGAAGATCAAATCGTCCAGGTACACACCATTCTTTCTGAACTGGGACTGGCAGACAAACCTGAACTGGTAGTATTTAATAAAACTGATCAGCTTGAAGGATTAAAACAGAAGGATATCATCGCCTTTTTGCGAATTGCTCAGGCAAGGCGACGTTACAATGCTGTAGCTATATCCGCCATAGACTGTAAAAGCCTTAAACCACTGCTGGATGAGCTTAAGCTTATTGTCTCGAAAATTTAAAAGTCAAGGGGCAAAGCCCCCTCTTGCCCCTTGACCCTGTCAATTTGTTATCGTTTCATCGCCTCATCCATTACCTTGTATGCACAGAATTCACCACACATGGTACAGGCCCCATGATCAGCAACAGGAGAATCTGCCCGATACTGACGTGCCCGATCCGGATCCATTGCCAGTGCAAACTGACCTTCCCAATCCAGTTTTTTTCTGGCTACTGCCATGGCTATATCCTTTTCAATCGCACCTTTAACCCCTTTGGCAATATCTGCGGCATGGGCAGCAATCCTGGAGGCAATCACACCATTGCGGACATCTTCAATATCCGGCAGTGCCAGATGTTCTGAAGGGGTTACGTAGCAGAGGAAATCAGCGCCGGCAGCGCCGGCGATTGCTCCCCCCACAGCGCAGGTAATATGGTCATATCCGGGTGCAATATCGGTAACCAGCGGCCCCAGCACATAAAAAGGGGCACCGTGACAGAGTTGTTTCTGTAACTGGATGTTAGTCTGAATCTGGTTCAACGGCACATGTCCCGGCCCCTCAATCATCACCTGCACACCAAAGTCCCAGGCCCTTTGGGTCAGCTCTCCCAATATAATCAGCTCCTGTATCTGGGCGCGATCAGTGGCATCAGCGAGACATCCCGGACGGAAACCATCACCAAGTGAAAGGGTTGCGTCATACTCTTTGGCAATCTCAAGCAGACGATCGTAATTCTCAAAAAGCGGGTTTTCCTTGTTGTTATAGCTCATCCACTCGATGGTAAAGGCGCCGCCGCGGGATACCACATCCATGATACGCCCTTCTCTTTTCATCCGCTCAACAGTAGCCAGAGTAACCCCGCAATGTACGGTAATAAAGTCAACACCATCATCAAGATGTTTAATCACACCTTTAAAGATATCATCTACGGTCATATCCACCAGGGATTTTTTCTTGATCCTTACAGTGTCTACCGCTGCCTGATACAGTGGTACAGATCCGATACATGATGATGTTTCAGCCACAATCGCCCGCCGGATTTCATCAACCGGTCCGCCGGTTGAAAGGTCCATAATGGCATCTGCACCATATTTTACAGCAACGCGGGCCTTTTCCAGCTCTTTCGTGATATCCGTGTCATCTGCTGATGTTCCGATATTGGCATTAACCTTGGTGCGCAGTCCTGCGCCAACCGGTAACGGAATTCCATGTTTGTGGGTCTTGTCATTATGGCTGATAACAATGGTTCCCTCTGCAATTCCTTTCCTGATAAATTCAGGTGTAACACCTTCGGACAAGGCAGCAGTCTTCATTTTTTCTGTGATAAGCCCTGAACGGGCTGCTTCAAGTTGGGTCACTTTTCCGACTCCTTTGCTGCAAGATAATGGTTTATTGGCCCGTGCCCCTTGCCTATTGTACGGGCCTGACGAATAGCGCTTGCTATAAAAAATTTTGCACGGTTGACAGCTTCTCTAAGTGGTTCACCCCTTGCCAGAAAGGCAGCGATTGCAGAGGCAAAACTGCAACCGGTGCCGTGGGTGGCGCTGGTAAAAAAACGCTCTCCGCTGTATTTATGAATGTTATTCCCGTCAAACAGCACATCAACAGCGTCACCTCCATTTAAATGCCCGCCCTTGATCAGGACATTAGCAGCTCCCATGCCTTGCAGTCTCCGCGCAGCTTGCTCCATATCATCTTCATTATGGATTCTGCAACCAAGCAGACGCTCGGCCTCCGGAAGATTGGGAGTCAGCAGATACGCCTGGGGCAAGAGCATCCGTGTAAAAACAGAAACTCCATCCAGTTCAAGTAGAGAGGCTCCTCCTTTGGCAACCATCACAGGATCAACCACAAGCGGGAAGTAATGAGGCTGTTCGGACAGGTATTCGGCCAGCACTGAAATGATGGCAGGGGTATGCAGCATTCCGGTCTTAATGACATCAATCGGGAGATCGGTCAGGACAGTATCAATCTGGTCCTTGACAAAGGAAGGGGGGATGCCGTGAATTGACTTGACCCCCTTTGTATTCTGGGCTGTCAAGGCGGTGACGGCAGACGCAGCATAGCTGCCAAGCAATGTAATGGTCTTGATATCAGCCTGGATACCAGCCCCGCCTCCCGAATCACTTCCGGCAATCGAAAGCACCCCACCGCGCGGGAAAAGGGCCAGACGGTTAAAAAGCAGTTTCAGCTCTGCTGCAGCAATGTCAGGCCTGGCAGAAGAGAGAACCGAGGAAATGACTGCTACGGCATCGGCCCCAGACTCTATTACACGGCAGGCGTTTGCAGGGCTGATCCCCCCGATAGCTACAATCGGCAGATTGACTCGATTGCGGATGGCGGAAAGACCCGATGTACCAGGAATGTGGGTGACTATCTTGCTGTCTGTAGGGTACATGGCGCCAAACCCCAGGTAATCAGCGCCATCCTGCTCTGCCTTCAGGGCTTCATCAAGGGTATGGGTAGATACGCCGATAATCCTGTCAGATCCCAGTATTTCACGGGCCTGTTGGGGATTGCCATCATCCTGTCCAAGATGAACACCGTCCGCATCCAGATCAGCAGCAAGCTTTACATTGTCATTTATAATAAACAGACAGCCATATCGGCTGCAGAGTTTTTTAAGACGGGCCCCTTCTTCAAGACAGTATTGGTATGGCCTGTCTTTTACCCTGTACTGGAGTAAAGCCACGCCACCTCTTAACGCCTGGGCTACCCGGTCAAACAGGTTGTCATGCTGGTCCGTAATCAGGTAAACACCGGCGATTGTTCTGCTGCGCACGGTCTTTGGAGGAGAGACAACCAAGCGTAATGAAGATGTTTTTTCTGGCATTATTTAGTAACCTCGTAACAAAAAAGGCCGCTCTGATCAGAAGTCAGGCGGCCCGTAAACATGCTGCGTTTTTGACGAGGCCGCTTTCCTCCGCCGGCATTATCCGGTTCAGGTTCAAGGGGTCCGGCCTGTTGCCATCTCAGCCTGTTTATTAAAAAGGCTCCCCCAGGGCGATAGCACTCTATTACAAAAACATCCGATCGTCAACTGCTTCTGTATTTGTTATCACTTCTGAATGAATCTTTACAGAGCAACTTGAACCACTCAAATCAGAGCTCTCTGACACATCTGATTAATATTGATAGAGGTTTTTCATCTTTTCTTTGCCTGACTGGAAACAGAAAGCCAGCCAGCAGTCCAAATCCGTTTGCAATGTGCAACAGCGGAAAGAGTAATGGCAAAAGCATGATAAAGGCAATCGTGCGGCATTTAAATGCAGTTATGATTGAAACGCTGCAGACTGCAATCAGATATACAACAAGCGGCAATTTCCAGGCACAGAACTGTACAAATGGCACAATGAACAGGTAACATAAAAACAGGAGAGGCACAAACGGCATAACACCTTGCATACCGGCAATTCGGGTCTGTTCTGCCCTACCGCGACCGTAACGGTACATCTGTTTTACAAAAGCCGGAATTGTTGAACGCTGGCTGCGCTCTACAGCCAATTCAGGATCGTGGAGCAGAATTCCACCTTTTTTTGCAAGCCGATCCAGCAGTTCATTTTCCTCATTAGGATACAATCGTTCGTCAAAGCCGCCATTGTCTATAAACGCCTGCCTGCGGACTGCAAGATTACAAAGAATCAGCTCACGCTCTGTGGTCTGTCGCAACGCACCTGATGCACGGTAACGATTACGTACCCCGCCTGCCCCCAGAAATGACGAAAGCACAGCACCAAAAGCCCGTTGCAGTAATGAATCGGTTTTTGGTGTTAAGGATGGCCCTCCTGTGGCCACCACCCCGGGATTCCTGAAATGGCTTTCAAGCCTTTGCAGGGCACCTTTAACAGGCATTGAATCATCATCAAGAAAATAGATAATTTGACCTTTGGCCTGCCTGGCCGCTTGATTTCGCTGCATACTCGGGTTTTGACCTTCTGCAATCAGCAACTCAAACCGCTCAGAAGCCCATTCAGCAGATTCCAGCCGTTCAAGTGCCCTGGGTATAAGCCCATGTTTAACCGGTATGATTATTGAAAACGTATGGATAACATCTCCCCAAAACCTGTATTTAAGGCAAAAGAAATTTTTCGCAAGATAACCAGTTGACAATATGTTGTCAAACGCATAAAACCCGCTTGACTGACAAGAAAATATTACAACTTGTAACAGGATTTTTACTGGACTAAAGAAAGGTTTTAAAAGTACCATACAAAAAAATCAGCACTAAAAAAAGATGAAAGGCTATAAACCAAATGGCACAGGCAAAAAAAGGCGATCGGGTACGAATCAATTTTACCGGCAAGCTGGAGGATGGAACCATCATTGATTCTACCTTTAATGACGAAGAATGTTGCGGAGATGGCGACTGCTGTGAGTGTGGTCCGGTAGAGCTGGTTATTGGTGAAGAAGAGTTTTTTCCAATGCTGGAAAACACCTTAATCGGCATGTCTCCTGGTGAGACAAAGAATGTAACAATTCCCTCGGAAGAGGCGTTTGGGAATTACGATGAAGAAGCGGTTTTTGAGGTGAAGCGCAGTTTGTTGCCAAGCGACATGAATCCGGATGTGGGAGATGATCTGATCCTTACAGGAGAAGATGATGAAGAGATGGAAGTAACCGTACTTGAAGTTACCGAGGAGAGCATCACCTTTGATGCCAACCATCCCCTGGCTGGTGAAGACCTGATGTATGAAATTGAACTGGTAGAAATTCTATAAACCCCTCTTTAAAACTGCCTTTACCCTTCGACAAGCACTTTATTTACTTGTCGAAGGGAAAAGGACAACTGGACTATGATTTACATCCCGTTAGTGGTGGACTGCTTTGGCTACTGACAGGATATCAGCTATTACAACCTTCATAAACACATTCATGCCATCTAGCCCTTCCTTGAAAAAAACAGCCTGGTTAAAAGGCACCGCACCTTTAATGCTTGCCCCTATGCAGGGGCTTACCAACAGCGCCCTGCGCAATCTTTTTGCTGTGTGGATAAAACCTGACACCCTGTTTACAGAATTTATGAGAGTGGCCCCGGGTGATACAAGCAGACGCCTGTCCAGCACGGACCTGAATGATATCGTGCCTGACGAACAGGGTACCCCGCTTGTTGTACAGTTAATCGGACACAGCACTGGGGCTCTGGTTGCTGCTGCCAGAATTGCCCAGAATGCCGGCGCTGCCCATATCAATCTGAACCTGGGCTGTCCCTTTGGCAGAATGACCACCGGACTTACCGGCGGTGGCATACTGCAACGCCCCGAACTGTTGCAAGAGCTGATACCTGCAATGCGTGATGTTATCAAGGGCAGTTTTTCCATCAAACTGCGCTCTGGCTATAACAACAACCAGCAGATTTTTTCCCTGCTGCCACTGTTTGAATCATCAGCGGTAGATTTTATTGTGCTTCACCCACGGACTGTAATACAGGAATACAATGGGGTTGCTAACCATGCCATTACAGCAAATGTAGTAAAGGAGACATCACTTCCGGTAATTGCAAACGGCGATATCCGTACAGCAGAAGACGGTCTTGCTGTGCTGGAAGAAACCGGCGCCTGCGGTCTGATGTTGGGACGGGGCGCAATTGCCGATCCTCTGCTGTTTAAGCGGCTGCGGGAAAAGGACACTAGTCAGCCAGACCGGATTGAACGGGCAGCCATGCTGTACTATTACCTGTCCGAAATTTTAAAACGCTATCAGAACCTCTTCTGTGGTGAGCAGCAGATACTGGGTAAAGTAAAATCCATAGTTGCAACCATGTCTGATCCTGAATTTGACAGACATATAAAGTCGCTTAAAAAGACACGCACTATCAGAAGGTTTTCTGAATTGCTTGATGAACTAAAGGGCGACCCATAAACCTATTTCATGCCGTTTGCAGTTAATATCATGGTCACTGTTTAGACAAAGAAAATGTGCCACTGCAATCGCCATCCGGAGAACTCCAGTGCCCACTCATGCCAGTTCCACTTATGACACCTGAAAAGCTAAGCCCATATTTCGGGTAGGTGCCGGATATTGATGTGCCAGAAATAGTTCCGCTTGCATCGCCACTTATCCTTGTTCCAGAGACATACACAGTAACTGAAACTCCATCCCAACATATAGCATCTTCTGCCTCAAAAGTGGTTCGGGCAACACCGCTGTAGGTGCCATCAAAACATTTTTTTCCAGGCAATGTTAATGATTGGGATTCTCCTGTATCATTCCTGGTTACCGTAACCGTGGCGTCGTCATACAGCACAGTAACAGACCAAATCACTGTACTATCTTCTGAAACAGTCTTGGTGCTGCCACCTGTTGCTGCGTTCTGGATTGAAATCGTTACCGTGGTGGGGGCTGTGACACCGCCTACCGCTGCAGCAACATTATATGTGATTGATGTGTCATCTTCAGAGGATTTCGCCTGAGACAGGGCTAATGTTTTTGAAACAACCGGATCAGGATCAACCCCGTCATTTTTGTTAACTGCATCAGGAGTAGCATCTGTTACCGGAATATCATCACGTGTTATCTCTGTTGTTTTTCCGGCTTCAAATTCTGTTTCAGCAATTACTGTTCTGGTACTGCTTTTGCCTCCTACAACAACACTGGTCTTGCCGCCAGGCACAACTGATGCACCGGAAGTCTTTGTCTTGCTTACGCCAATCTTGCATCCGGAAGCTTCATAACCACCTGAACATTCTTCTGTTGAGCTGATAACCTTAAGACCGTCTTGAAAAAGATCGCCAGCAGTCTCCTTGATTATTACTCCGGCGGCAGTTACAGGATTAATCGGGCTAAAGATTAAATCTGTAGTAACCTTTGTTGCCAGTTCCTGCGTGGCATTGCTTCCGGCTTCACGCATCTTGCTTCTGGCATCGTTAAACTTATCAGCAGCGCCAGGCACATTGTTCATCATATCATCAGCAGCATCATCTCTTTCTTTTCTGGCTGATGTCATCTGGTCGCTGTATTCCTTCATCTTCTTGCCAAAGGAGTATAGTCCCTTTACCACAAAGGCAGCAGCCAGCAACGGAACAATGGATTTACTTACCTCGGCCCCTGTCTCTGTATTTAACTGTATTTCCGTCTCTGCCTTTTCCATGTTCTCAACATTTGCCAGAAAAGATGTAACCTTTAAATTCAACAGGTCAGAAAGGGTACCTATCTCAGATGTCTTGCCCTGGCTACCGTCATCAGTGGCAAGAGATGCCTCAAGCTTTACGAGTGTGTCACTGATGCTGACCATATCAACTACAGTGCCATCAATAGATGCGTTAAATTTTGTAAGCGCTTGTTGAAGAGCGGTCATGCTCCAGCAGGCATTGCCGCATAAGGCCTGATTTGCTTCATCAAGAGATGCCAGAACATACCATTTGCCAGCAACAGCATACAGAAGTTTTCCCATATAGGTTGCCAGACCGGTGCTGTAAGGATTAGCATAAACACGATAATGGATAGTGTCATTGCCACTTTGCAGCGTCATTGTTGCAGAACTCGGTGAAAAGTATTCAGGAAGTATCTGTTCAATCTTTATGAACAGCATTTCTGCCTGAATCTGGCTTGGTGTCATACAAGGTGTTCCGTTGCTGCAACTTTCAACAGATGATTTTACAGCGTTCTGTGTGGTTGGTACTCCTCCCCCGTTACCACCACCACACCCCACAAGGTTAACAATCAAAAAATAGATTAAAAAAAGAGACACAACCGGCATTTTAAAATTTTTCATGGACGTTTTCT
>DYNH01000083.1 GCA_020721175.1 Trichlorobacter lovleyi
CTCCTAACCTCCCCCTTGAAGGGGGAGGAACTATTATTTGATGCCCTTCGCCTTACCCCTGCAAAAAGCATCTGCATCAACTCATCTGACCACTACCATTGATCATAATGGACAAAATCTTCCAACGGCTTGCGTGGTGGCCCGCTCTTTGCTTCTCCTGCTGGATAACCGATCGGAAACAGGCCCACAATCTTGATCTCTTTCGGAATAGCCAGAAGCTCCCTAAGCTGGGCTTCTTGAAACACGCCGACAAAGACGCAGCCAAGTCCAAGATCATTTGCTGCCAGCATGAAATTCTGCATGGCAATCCCTATGTCCGCCATGTAGTACTGTTGCTCATGGAGATCGCCAGATTTTTTCGGATCAGCGCATGCCACAACCACAACAGGCGCCTGGGCAAGCGCTTTCTGGGCGGGATTTGACTTGTAACCAAATGTAGAAAAGAAAGATTCTACAAATGAGAGCTGGCTGATCTTCTCGCGTGTCTCCTGATTTTTCACCACAACCAGTTGCCAGCACTGAAGATTTGACCATGAAGGGGCCTGTCTGACTGCTTCAAGCACCGCCTCCAGTTTTTCCGGCTCAATCGTTTGGTCTGAAAACTTGCGCACACTTCTTCTTGTCTTAATCGCTTCCAATGTTTCCATGTTGTATTTATCCTTTCAGTTAAAAAAATTACGGTTATACCATGAACGGCATCTTAATGAGGTTTATGTAGGGGTAGCAAAGCATGTTTCATCTGCTTTGATCTTCGTGGCAGCAAAGGAGAAGCACTAATGCCTCATATACTCGGCGCAGCGCGCCGTAACTGCATTCCCACGCAGCGCGTGGGAACGAGGGTAAAAATACGTATTTTACTCCCGTATAAGGTGAGCCTCTTGCAAAAGTCTGAAAATTTGTCATTCCGGCAGGGTTCAGGCCGGAATCCAGGTTCTAACTGCTTGAAATGCATGGATGCCGGATAAAACATTTCCGGCATGACAATCTTTTTGAAAGAGCCTCAGGTATAACGCTCAATCCAGCACCTGCTGCAAGGCAGCTTCTATGGCCGAGGCATCAACAATGGTGTTGTAACAGGGACCATTAGGGCGCTGGTTAAGCACACCCAGTACCGGAAGGGGATAGCAATCCTTTATGCCGGAGGTGAGGTCCCTCTCACATGCCACAGCCAGTACCAGCTTGGGGCGTTTTTCTACAATAACCTTGCGGGCAAGGGTGCCGCCGGTGGCTACAGATATGTCAATGCCGTATTTTTTGCCTATCTGTACCAGGTCCTTGATGTCACAACGTCCGCACATGACGCACTTGTTTACATCACCGGTTACCTTGATTTCACAGTCAAACAGTTGTATGCAGTGGGGCAGAAGAATCAGGATTCGGTCCGGCTTTACCTTGTATTTCTGAGAGATAACCAGTGAATTATTCATGGCGATGAACGATTGACGGATTAGATCCTTGTCCAGCCCCAGAACCTTTCCTGTAAATTCTATCATCGGCAACAAAAACTTGATTACCACCAGACGCATAAATCGGGTAAACAGGATATCTTTACCCAATGCAGTTGTAAGCACCAGCAGAACTGTTCCGAGTATGGCTATACAAGAGAGAACAAGCACCACTAGTCCCACAATGCGTGGCAAATCCGGATGGATATTGGCAAGGCCACGGCTGGGAACCCACCATGCCATAAAA
The DNA here is from genome assembly GCA_020721175.1 of Trichlorobacter lovleyi. GTDB lineage: Bacteria > Desulfobacterota > Desulfuromonadia > Geobacterales > Pseudopelobacteraceae > Trichlorobacter > Trichlorobacter lovleyi_A. Next base: position 1,693 of record DYNH01000083.1, read on the forward strand.
ATAAGTAACACAAGCGCTATGCATGTCAACCCCATCAGCGCAATAAAGAGCCTTTTGCGGGGTGCGGCTGTCTGTTCCTGCACAGCGCTCACTCCTTGTTCTCCAGAGATGTAAGAATGGTTCCAATCTCAATCGGATGACCGGCAAGAAAACTGGCTGCATCCATCCTGCGACTGCCTGCAGCCTGCAACTCCCTGATAATCAGGGACCCCTGACCGCAAGCCACCTCAATACCCTCCCTGCCAGCAGCAATAACACTGCCACAGCTACCTTCTCCTCTAGCGACTGCAGAGCGATATATCTTGATCTGAGCGCCTTCAAGCCATGTAACAGCGCCGGGCCAGGCAGCCAGACCACGAATCTGGTTGTAGATATCAACCGCAGGCCTGGTCCAGTCAATCAGGCCGTGTTCTTTTTTCAGCATCGGCGCATAACAGCTAAGGCTGTCATCCTGCTGCTCCGGCTGCACACTACCAGCCTTAAGTGCGTCCAGTGTTTCAACTAACAGCGCCGCACCAAGTTGTGACATCCGATCGTGCAGAGACTGGATATCTTCATCAGGCCCGATTGGAGTTGAACTTTTCAACAGCATCGGCCCGGTGTCAAGTCCAGCATCCATCAGCATGGTTGTGACTCCGGTCTCGGTCTCGCCATTAACAATACACCAGTTAAGAGGGGCAGCGCCTCTGTATCTCGGCAAGAGTGAAGCGTGGACATTAATACAGCCATGCGGAGGTATTTCCAAAAGGGACGCTGGCAAAATTTGTCCGAAGGCAACAACCACAACCAGATCAGGCCGCAAAGTGCGAATCTGCTCAATAACTTCCGGATTACGAACCTTGACCGGTTGATAAACTGGAATATTATTGGCCAGTGCCAGCTCTTTTACTGGCGGGGATTGCAGCTTATGCCCCCGTCCCTTTGGGCGATCAGGCTGGGTAAATACGGCAATTATATCTTCATGGCGATCCAGCAGTTTCTGTAGGGTCGGGCAGGCGAAATCAGGTGTGCCCATAAAAATTATCCGCCAACCAGTCATCTGTTACTCCGTTTCTTTAATTTTTTTATGTACAACTGACGTTTCAAAGGTGAGAGGTGGTCTATAAAAAGGACGCCATTAAGGTGATCTATCTCATGCTGAAAGGCAACTGCCAGCAATCCTTCAGCATGCCAGATCCTTTCCTGCCCAGCCAAAGTAAGGGCCTTGACCACAACCCGTTCATGGCGTTTTACATTGGCAGAATAATCAGGCACTGAAAGACACCCTTCTTCTTCAAAGGTTTCACCCTCTGAATGAATGATAACCGGGTTGATGGCAGTGATAAGCTGGGGTGGCTCATTTTTGGCGGACACATCAATAATAATCAGCCTTTTAAGCACACCTATCTGTGGGGCAGCCAGCCCTACGCCCGGGGCAGCGTACATGGTTTCAGCCATATCTTTGGCAAGTTGGATAATTTCGTCGTTAATGATAGCTACCGGTGTTGCTTTTTGCTTGAGCAACGGGTCAGGAAAGGTAAGAATAGTGTGTGTCATGGTGTGGAAACTCTTTGTCTTGAAAATTTTGTCGCTTTTACTTTCTTATAACAATTATCAACAAACAAAATCAACCAGGTTACATGGAGTGAAAAAATGACTGAACCGGTTCAGGGGGTAGCCCAGTCTGCAGTTGTTACTCAGCACAGCACAGCAGATGAACGTGAAAGAAACAGATTGCGTCATCTTTACAGCAAGAGGTTTTACCGTGCAGAAGAATCTGCGACAGAAGATCAGGTTGATATCTCTGAAGAAGCTCATAAAAAGGCTGACGGAGTATGGCACAGGAATATTCTTGAGCACCTTGAAAGTGAAGAGTAAATTTAAAATTTTAGGTGACCGGAAGAATCAAAAAAGTCCAAAGCTCGCCCCCGACTGGGCCATCGTATTACTGCCGTACGGGCCATACCCAGCAACGGTCGAACTGTGCAGATTGTGAATACCCGGATTGATTATACATGCTCATGGCAACTTTCCTACTACTCGGGTAGTTGGGATCAGGATCAGATGTCCAGTAATATCCCGTATGATCCGGAATACGGCAGTAGTTTTTTTCAGGATACACAGATTTCAGTTCCTGGAGGGTCGGCAGACGCCATTTCCCGGCAGTGGAATTATCTGTTAAACCGCATTGGCCGCTTGAAAGGGATGCGACAAAAGAGACTGCATCATACCAGTTCCTTACCGATATTTCGGCAGGATTTTTCAGCCAGACCAACCCTTTCACGGTTCTCGTGCCGTCTCCGTTGTCCCAGGCCAAGGCCGGAGATAAGATCATTATGCAGGACAAAAAAACGATTCCAAACATCACTATCACTTTTTTTGATTTCATATTATCTTCTCCAGGTTAATTAGCCATTAAGTAAAAAAACTCTTGTCTTGCATGTAAACCTCTATAAAACGTTCCAGCAATAATTTCATCCGCTCCTCATTCAGGCCGAGGTTGACTACCGGAAGGCTTGACATGACATCGGCTTCTTCAATCTCATGCATGGTTCCTACTCCGTAACGGTGGCAGAAAAGGTTTGCAAGACTGACTACATTGGTCAGATCAAACAGATACGGGTCAACATCATCACCAAGCTGCAGTGTGTGATGAGCCAGCACAGCCTTTATCAGGTGTTCCGGAAAATTCCATTTTCCAATCACCAGTGAGCCTGCCTCTTCGTGAGTATACTGGAACAGCAACTGTTCAGCAGTTTCAAAAGCAACTCCTTCATTGTAGCAAAGTTGCATGGCTTCCTGAAACTTGTCCTTGTCAATATAGTTCATAACCTGCTTGCCTATGTCATGGAACAATCCTCCCAGAAACGCCTCATCAGGGTTTATCCTGTAAAGCTCAGTTGCAATTAAGCGCGCAGCCAGGCCAGCGCCAAAGGAATGCTCCCAGAGCAGCTTTTCGGTTAATCCGTACGGATGATAAACCTGCTTGACCGAAGCGGCAACGACTACGCTTTTAAGGGTTACAAAACCAAGCATCATAATGGCATGCGGCAAGGTTTGTATCTGACGCTGAGCACCGTAAAAGGATGAGTTTGATATCTTTAATACCCTTGCCGCTACCGCCGGATCTGACTGTACAACCTTTGCCAGCTCTTCAACTGTAGACTCTTCATCATTCACCAGTTGCAGCACCTTTGTGGCAACAACAGGAATTGTAGGCAGGTCTCCTGCCCTCGTAATGATTTCTTCCAGACCCTTGTTCATATTGATCCCACCTGTATCAACTGCGTAACTGTAATGAATAATAAGGTATTCTAGCCCACAATACCTTAATGAATCAAGCAGTTAAGCAGAATGATTTGAATTTCTGATGTTTTATATATATACTACCTTTCATTACTTCTGCCAAACAAAAGGAAAATTAATTATGTACATAAAAAGGACGACAGTTTTGCCGCTCCTTGTCTGTTCATTTTTTCTGCTGACCGGGTTCAGTTGGAATTTTGGAGGAGACAGTTGCAAGGAGGCGGTTGATCTGGCAGGAAAGCTCCCCTCAATTACAGAAGAGGCTCTTAAACAAAAGGAAGAGGCAAACATCCTTTCACTCTGCCCTGATGGCTCCGCAGCCTGGTTTGTTCAAGGGTTGCAGGCTGAACGTTCAGGGAATACCGAAGGTGCCATTGCTGCCTATCGCCATGCCTTGCAAAAAGATTCCAGCCTTGCTGTGGCATCAGGCAATCTGGGGCTGCTGTACCTTCAGAGGGGAATGCAGGATGATGCAGCAGTAGCTTTGACAAAAGGATTGGCAGGTCAGTCTGTACCGGCCTGGCACAAAGCCCTGGCCAGAATTATGGCTGAAAGGAAGTTCTACTCCCTTGCGCTTTACCATTATAAAGAGGCGTTTCAGAAAAAACCTTCAGATGCAGATATACTTGCCGGACAGGCAGAGGTATATTCTGCCCTGGGACAGACTGACAGGGCAGTTGATGATTTCCGCAGGGCCCTGCTGATAGATCCGGCCAATGAACAGGCATCTGCTCTGCTTGCTGGTATTTATATACAGAAGAATCAGGATGATGCCGCGATCGATCTTCTTAAAAAAGGGGTGACAGCCAATCCGCGCAGCAATCGCCTTCATCTGATGCTTGCAGATCTTTACGAAAAAAAGGGGGACAGCAAGCAGGCTGAATATGAGCGTTTGCTTGGCGGCAAAAAGGTTTCTGCTGTTCCGGCTGAACCCGCAAAACCTGAGGACCTTGTACAGGGAGATCAGTTTGCCGAAAAGGGCAATGTTGACAAAGCGGCTGAGGCCTATCGTTCGGCTATTAAGCAGCAACCGGATTCAATTGTGGCCCATGAGCGGCTGGGCGCACTTTTTTTCAAGGCCGGACGTGACGGCGAAGCGATTATGGCATACCGTGAGGCAACCTACCTTGGCAGTGTAAATCCGGAAGTATATTATAACCTCGGACAGTTGTACGAAAAGCGCAACCAGCTTGATGAAGCGGTGGTTTCCTACAAAAGGGCCATTGAAAAAAAGGCTGATTTTGCAGAGGCACGACTTAAGCTGGCTGATATCAGGCTTGCCCGTGGCAATACCTCGGAAGCGGTTGAGCAGTATGTTGAGTTTCTCAAGTTAAGGCCTGAAAGTGCTGACATCCATCTTAAACTGGCCAGAATCTTTATACAAAGCAAGAACCCGACTCTTGCGGAAGAGTCTTATAAAAAGGTTTTAAAGCTTGCTCCGGACAACCCTGATGCCAATCGTGAAATTGCTGCGGTATACAGGGCAAAAGGGATGAATGAACAGGCAGTTGAACATTATAACAAGGCCCTTGAAATCAGACGGGATGACATTGATACACGTAATGCACTGGTTGCTATTTATGTAAAAGAAAAAAAATATGACAAACTTACTGAACTGTTAAAAGAGGCAGTAGAACTGGCTCCAGATGATGCCAACAACCATTACAAGCTGGGGCTGATCTATGATTTTAATAAAGATTTTGAAAATTCGGTTGAATGTTACAAAAAGGCCGTTGAACTGAAACCGGATCATGCCAGGGCCCTTCATGCCATGGGTCGTGTATATATCAAGACAGGCAGACTATCAGAGGCACGGAATGCACTGGAAGCCGCCAAAAAAGCAGACCCCAACATGGAAGAGGCCACCATACTGCTGAACAACATCAGGGATGAGTTCAATCCTATCCCGCGCAAGATATCCAAATCAAAAAAATATACAAAGAGCAAGAAAAAGACAAGTAAAAGCAAAAAAGCAAAGAAAACTTCAAAAACAAAGAAAAAAGTCGTCAAAAAAAAGCCCGTAGATAAAAAGAAAAAATAATACAGACCGCTGGCGGCCTGTTCAGATACCGGCCGCCTTTCACTAAAAAAACATCTCCCATACACCAAATGAGTGTGCCCAATGCCAACATCCCTGCCTGAATATTTTCCATTCACCATTCAAATCGCCTTGCGTGCACAGGATGCCTTTAAGGTTACACAACTGTTACCCAAAGCTGGACTCCGTTACCCGGCCATTCTTTTTTACCGCAGACTTGCGGTAGTAATGGCTGGCTCATCCGGCACTGCTGCAGCAACAGCAGCCCAGTTGAATCTCTATTCATCCCTGCTTAAGATTTACCGTTATCTGGTGGATGAACTGGCAGGTGATGAACAGACAACCCTGCTTGCAGACGCCCTGTCCTCTTCCGGCATCAGTCCATCAAGCCATCAGGCTGTGCAAACCTTTAACTCCTTTACAGAGCTGTTTCCGCCAGGCCATCCGTTAGACTCGCTGGAATTACATCAAAAAGAGCATCTTTTGCTGCGTGAACTGCTGCTGCTTGATCTGGCTGCAAAGAACCGGGCCCTCGATCCTCTCCGTGTCCTGCTGGATGATACCGAACTGGCAGAGCTGGCCCCTTATCGCCAAGTTGTTACCGGTCTTAACCGTTCTCTTGCCAAAGGGCCTGTACTGCCTGCCATCCAAATGACTCTGATAGATGCGTTGAATGCACCGCTTAAGGCAGAGCCAGCCTCCCTTGCAGGGCAGTTGGGATATATCAGGGAACAGTGGGGCGATTTCCTGCCACCTGAACTGCTGGAGGAGCTGCTGACCGCCTTTGATATTCTGGAAGAGGAACAACGGCAATGGGGTGATGGTGGTGGAGGCCCCTCAGAGGTACTGCAGTTTGCAAAACCAGGCTCCACACCTGAAGATGCCGGTTTACCTGCATCAGGCACCGGTTACTACGGCGCAGGGCATCATGCCGGCTATGATCAGCCTGAATACGAGGCCTTTTCCACCGATGCTGACTGGATGTCAAATGTGGTAATGATGGCCAAGATGACACACGTCTGGCTGTATCAACTTACCAGATGGTACGGCTACCCGATTACCAGGCTTGACCAGGTGCCGGACGCCGAACTGGACAAAATGGCAGGACGCGGTTTTACCGGACTATGGCTAATCGGTCTCTGGGAGAGATCCGATGCATCCCGCAGGATCAAGCAACTGTGTGGCAATCCTGAGGCGCATGCCTCAGCCTATTCGCTTTTTGATTACACAATTGCCAGAGACCTGGGTGGCGAGGCTGCCTTTCTAAATCTTAAACAGCGTGCATGGCAACGCGGCATCAGACTTGCCAGCGATATGGTTCCTAACCATACAGGGATATACTCCCGCTGGGTACTGGAACACCCTGACTGGTTTGTGCAAACCAGTTATTCACCTTTTCCAACCTACCAGTTCAACGGTGAAGACCTCTCTGATGATCCACTGGTTACGATCCAGATTGAGGACGGCTACTGGAACAAACATGATGCGGCCGTAGTCTTCAGGATGATTGATCGCCGCGATGATCAGGTTCGCTATATCTACCACGGTAATGACGGCACCAGCATCCCCTGGAACGATACAGCCCAGCTTAACTATCTGATACCTGAGGTCAGGGAGGTTGTAATCCAGACCATTCTTCATGTTGCCCGCCTTACCCCGATCATCCGTTTTGACGCTGCCATGACCCTGGCAAAAAAACATTATCAGAGGCTCTGGTTCCCGCAACGAGGGCTAGGTGGCGGTATTCCTTCCCGGGCTGAACATGCCATGAGCCGAGAAGAGTTTGATGCGGTATTTCCGGTTGAATTCTGGCGTGAAGTGGTTGACAGGATGGCCGCAGAGGCACCGGACACCCTGCTGCTGGCAGAGGCGTTCTGGATGATGGAGGGATATTTTGTCCGCACACTAGGAATGCACAGGGTCTACAACTCCGCCTTTATGAACATGCTGAAACAGGAGGAGAACGCCAAATATCGCCAGACCATCAAGAACGTACTGGAATTTAATCCCGAAATACTCAAACGTTTTGTTAACTTTATGAATAACCCTGATGAAAAGACTGCTGTTGAGCAGTTTGGCGCCCAGGGTAAATACTTTGGAGCCTGTGTGCTGCTGGTAACCATGCCCGGTCTTCCGATGTTTGGCCATGGCCAGATAGAAGGTTTTCATGAAAAATATGGCATGGAATACCGCAGATCATATTGGGACGAGCCGGTTGATGACGGGCTGGTAAAGGGGCACGAACTATGGATTTTCCCACTTGTCAAACGTAGAAGGTTATTTTCTGGTTCAAAGAACTTTGCCCTGTACGATTTTTATTGTCATAACGGCAGTGTGGATGAAAACGTCTTTGCCTACAGTAACCGACTTGGGGAACAGCGGGCACTTGTGCTTTATAACAACTGTTATTCAAAGACAGCAGGCTGGATCAGGACAGCCGCGCCAGTGGCTGTTAAAATATCAGAGGATGAATCAGAGCTGCGTTCAATCAGCCTCGGTGAAGCACTTGCTACGCCTGACAGAGATGACTGTTTTCTGACCTTTTTTGATATATCAACCGGACAAGAATATATCCGCAACGCGGCTGAAATCTGGTCAAAAGGTCTTTACGCCGAACTCTCAGAGTATGAATTTCACGTCTTTCTGGACTTCAGAATAATTACAGACACGGTTGAAGGTACCTGGGAACGTCTCTGCAACCACCTGTCAGGAAGAGGCGTAACATCTTTGCAGGATGAGCTTGTTCAGCTTGAGCATCAGGCCTTGATAGCGGCCTTTGGCAATTGCCTGCGACAGATCGGGGCAGGTGCTGAAGAGTCATTGCCAGGTTTGGCTCTTGATGAATATCTTGCAGAATTGCCAACCGAAACTTTAGCAGATATTGATACCGACAGTTTTATAAAAGGTCTGAAAGCAGCCCGTATCAGTAAAATTACTGCAAAGACCCTTCGTTTTGTCCGCAAGAGTGGGGTAAGTCGTGCTGATTTATTACTTTCCGCTGTTACGCGGAGACGTGCACTGGCAACACTAATCGTCAGGTTTTTAACCTTGCCACTTGGTGATGACACGCTGCAGAGCTACGGACTTGGACGCCATTTGTCTGCCTTTGTAACAGGTTCTGATACAGATCAATCGAATACAGAACTTTGCGGCGCTGCCGGGGTTGCCTGGAAGCTTTGGTCAACAACTAACAAGACAAAATTTATTAGCGGGCTGTTTACAAATTCAGTCCTGCGCAACTTTATTCTGGTTCATGATGACAACGGAACACGCTGGTTTAACAAGGAAAGATTTGAGGAGCTGTTGATCTGGCTGGCACTGCTGACTGCCTTTGACAAGGCAAGGGGTGAAAATGCAGAATTGCTGCCGGCAAGGGAGCTGTGCGGACTTGCAGAGGCTGCCGGATACCGTGTCAGGCAATTTATCCAGCTTTCCGAAGGACTTTGGGACAGGTAAGGCTAACGGCAAGAATTAACAGTTCCAATTACTCCCTCCCCGGAAAGCG
>DYNH01000084.1:0-4191 GCA_020721175.1 Trichlorobacter lovleyi
TCATCATTAACCTTAAAAGGACTATACTAATGATTATTGAGACAACAAAGTTGATCAATGCCTCATTACTAACTGTTTCAGGGCGTATGGATGCCCTGACAACAATACAGTTTGAAACAGCAATTGAACAGTTGGTCTCTTCTGGTGAAGAGGCCTTTGTAATCGATTTTAACGGACTGGAATATATCAGCAGTGCTGGCCTCAGGTCTCTGCTTTCAACCGGAAAACACCTGAGCAGTTCCAACAAGCAGATTCATATCGCCAATGTATCCGAGTCTGTAAAAAAGGTTTTTGACTTCTCCGGTTTTAACACCATCTTTCATATCCACAATTCAGTAGATTCTGCGCTAACCGCAATATCCTGAAACAGTTATGTTAAGTAATAAACCTATAGTAATAGCCTGCGCAGTTCTTTTCCTGCCTTTTACAGCTATCTCTCAAGTATTTGGCCAGGACATGACACTTCCCGACTGCATTGCAACAACGCTTAGGGAAAATCGTACAATAAAAAATTCTTACCTGGATCGGATCGTACAAAAGTACGATCTGCGCGTTGCAGAAGACAAATTTACCCCCAAGTTAAACCTGACACCAAACATATCAAGTACAGGAAGTACAGCACCGCTTGGGGTACTTGGGAGTAACAGCAGCAGCATCAGTACAACCACAGAAGCCGCTGGCGTTATTACAGAACTCCTTCCAACCGGGGCATCCATAAATCTGGATGCAAAGTATGATATATTAAGTTCCGAGGCTAAACCTTCACGCTCTTACGGCTGGAATGTAACCTTGACCCAGCCGCTATTAAAGGGTGGTGGCATTGATGTTACAATGGCATCAGTACGCAATGCGCGCCTTAATGAGCAGTCCAACATCCTCTCATTAAAGTCAACCCTGATGTCAACTCTCACGTCTGTCATCACCTCATATCGCAGTTATGTTCAGGCGATCAAATCTCTGGAGATCACCAAACAATCGCTACAGCGCAGCCGGGAACTGATTGAGACCAACCGCGAGCTGATCAATGCAGGTCGTATGGCCGCCATTGAACTTGTCCAGTCCGAGGCAGATCTGGCAAACAAGGAGTTCAGCCTGCTATCTGCCGAAAACGCAGTAGATGCTGCCAGACTCGCCCTCACCAAAGCGATTGATATTGATAAGAACAGCAAGATCAACCCGATAATCGAGACCAATATCCCTGTAGTAAAATACAGCCTTGAAGAAGCCAGAAAGATAGCCTTTGAAAACAGACCAGACTACCTGAGGTCGTTACTAAGCTACGAATCGGCAAAGATATCCCTGATGACAGCAAAAAACAGCACTCTCTGGGATTTATCTCTTACCGGGGGATACTCTGAAAACTACTATCGAAACAACGGCCAGGGCAGTGATTCATCTTCAGGTAACTGGCAAGCCGGCCTTAGGTTGAACATTCCTATTGGTGATCTTTCGATCCGTCAGGGATACATATCCGCTGATATTAATATTCAAAAGATGGAAAATGACCTTGCTAAACAGCGTGAAAACATTGAGATAGAGGTTCAGGATGCCCTGCGTAATGCCGCAATGAACTACCGCCAGATCAAACTGGCCAACCTGTCGCGAACCCTGTCAGAGAAAAAGGTAGAAATTGAAACGGAAAAACTGAAGGCCGGTCGTTCAACCAACTTTCAGTTAGTCAGCTATCAGAATGACCTGGTTAGTGCACAGAATAATGAACTGGGGGCTATTGTAACCTACATGAACGCCCTGACATCACTGGATCAGATACTTGGCATTACACTGGACAGGTGGGGCGTATCACTGGCAGAACGTTGACAGACGGGAGCATCATGGAACGGGACAACTTAATTTCTGGCAGAATCCTGGATGATATGACAGATGGCGTGGTTGCTATTGACCTGGCTGGGCGTATTATCACCTTTAACCCTGCAGCAGTCAGGATTCTTGGTATTTCCGAGGAAGAGGCGCTATCAAAGTCATTTGGTGAGGTATTTCTACTTTCCGAAGAAAATGATGACTTTAACCAGACTATTCTTGATGCCATATACGATTCATCCACCAGCCATAACCGGATTGTGACATTTACCAATAATGGCAGACAAACCACACTAGCCCTTACCACCACCTTTCTGAAAGCAGAGGAAGGTTCTGGCGAGAAGATGGGGGTTATAGCCGTTTTCAGTGATATTACCGAGCTTCAGAAGTTGCAGGAAGCTGAAAAAATAATGGCTGAGGAGCTGAAGGCCAAACACAGTGAACTCCAGGCTGCCTATCTTAAGACCGAGCAGGGGAACCTGCAATTACAGGCCGCACTCAAAAAGGTTCAGGTCATCAGGATTACAGCAACCGCCTTTACCATTCTGCTTTTTCTCGCAATCGGACTTTTTGTATGGAACCGCAAACCTTCAGGTTTAGGAAAGCACCCACAATCAAAACAGAAAAATCAAGTTGACATGATCGTCACTAGCATACCGGTCACTCCACAACCTGTCACTAACAGTATCGCCTTAACTGGCAAACTGCTGCCTTTGAAGATGGTTAACCTCACCAGTCCGATAGCAGGCAAAGTGGCCCAGGTCATTGTTAATTATGGAGATGTGGTAAAGGCAGGCCAGCCTCTGGCAACTATGGATGTAAGTGAGGCACTAATCAAGCATCGTGAGGCCAAGGCCGCCTATATCAAGGCCTTGACCAACTATAATCAAATGGAAAAATGGGATATAGGCACTGATGTAGCCCGTGCTACCCGCTCATTGGCAAAGGCTAAAATGTCCCTTGAAAACCAGAAAAAAACAATGGATGAAACTGAACGGCTCTTTAAGAAAGGTATCATCCCGGCCACTGAATATGAATCCGCAAAACACCAGTATGCCAACCAGAAGATGGATTATCAGGGTGCTGAAGAAGAGCTTAAGGCAACACTTGAAAAAGGCAGCCATGACAACAAAAAGGTTTCCCGTTTTGAACTTGAAAACGCCGAAGCACGCCTGAAACAGGCTGAACATGATATTGCCAATGCCAGGATTCTAGCGCCGGTAGCAGGTATTATCATGAAACCACCAGCAACCGGTCAATCCAAAGAAGGCAGAACTCTTGAACAGGGTTCCTCTTTTCAGCAGGGAGAAGTTCTGCTTGCGATTGGAGACCTCTCCGGTTTTTCTGTTGACTGCAAGGTAGATGAGGTAGATGTAACCAAGGTAAAAATAGGGCAAAAGACCCGCATCACCGGTGATGCCTTTCCTGGAGAATTATTGAATGGAAGGATTCAGAGCATCTCCCCGAATGCTGAAGATGGCGGTGCAAACAAGTCTGCTCCATCCTTTGGTGTCAAAGTTGTGATTGATGAAGTAAACCCTGAACTGAGAAAAAAGATCATGGTAGGAATGACTGCAAATCTTGAAATCATCATCTATGAAAAACCGGATGCACTGATGGTGCCGATAATTGCAATTAAAGAGGAAAACGGAAAACGTTATCTTATCCGAAAAAAGGGCACTGCTTCGGAAAAGACAGAGGTAAACACCGCATACACTACACAGGATATGGTTGAAATTACCAAGGGAATTAATCCTGGCGATATAATTGAAGTGCCACAGTTTGCACCTGCGGCCAGCAACTCTAATCCGAAATAGCAGGGGCTCTTTCAGAAGTCTCAAAAAAGGCAAAGGATATGCTAAGCCTCATAGATATACGCAAATCATACAGGATTGGGCCTACTGAGGTTAATGTCCTTAAGGGAGTGACCCTTGACGTCAAACAAGGGGAGCTGATCTCAATCATGGGGCCTTCAGGATGTGGAAAATCCACCCTGATGAACATTATTGGTCTGCTTGACCGTCCGTCTTCCGGCAGTTTTATACTGGACGGGGCTGAGGTCAGTTACACCAATGATGACTCCTTATCAGAGATACGCAACAGGCGGATCGGCTTTGTATTTCAGCAATATTTTCTGCTCTCTCGCATGACAGCGCTGGAAAATGTTGCCCTGCCGCTTGTTTATCGCGGAAATACAGATCACAACTCCGTTGACCGCTGCATGGAACTTCTTAAACGTGTGGGTATGGGTGAGCGTGCCAGCCATCGGCCCAGTGAACTTTCTGGCGGCCAACAGCAGAGAGTGGCCATTGCCCGTGCCCTTGTCGGTTCTCCTTCCCTGATTCTTGCAGATGAACCCACAGGAGCCCTTGA
>DYNH01000084.1:4291-10396 GCA_020721175.1 Trichlorobacter lovleyi
GAGGCCCTGCGTCAGTTCAAGGAAATGGGTACTGACATTCTTACTATTGAAAAGGATTTCGGCGCTGCCCCCGGTATGCCTGGAGCCGCTGCCAGGTCTGCAATCAAACTGGATACGATTCACGCCATCCCTGCCCGCTGTCCTGGTGTCAGCAATGTAGCACCTTCAGTCAGAGGGAACAGTGACATCAGCTTTAATGGAAAGAAGCTTGAACGTGCCTCCTCTATGGGGGTCACTGCGTCATTCCTGGATATCAACAAGCTGGATATCAGTGAAGGACGTTTTCTTTCCGACCTTGACGAACAGAGCAGACACTGTGTAATCGGCAGCATGGTTGCCTCAGATATCCGCAACAAAGGTGCTGACCGCCTGATTGGCAGCAAGATACGAATCGGCGATAATATTTTTACGGTCATAGGGGTTACAAAAGAGGTGCCGCAGGGGGGAATGCGTAGATTTGAACCGAATGAAATGATCTACATACATATCACCACCGGGATGCGAATGTTCAGCAATGCAGAAATCAGCAACATAACAGCACGTGTAAGTCCGGGTACAACTAATGACACTGCCCGTGACCAGGTTATGTCCTATTTTACTTCACTAGGACCAGGGCCGACGGTAAGGATCACCAGCCCTGAAGAGATCATCGCTCAGATGGAAAAACAGATGCAGATGTTCACCCTGTTACTGGGAGCCATTGGAAGCATATCCCTGATAGTTGGTGGAGTAGGAGTTATGAACGTGATGCTGGTATCTGTGACGGAACGTCGTCGTGAGATAGGTATCCGTCGCGCCCTGGGAGCCAGGCGGGGTGATATCAGGGGTCAATTTCTGATTGAATCGGTAATTCTGTCACTAATCGGCGGGTTATTAGGTATCATCTTCGGTATCGGCGCCTCATGGCTGATCGCTCACTTCGCTAAATGGCAGTTCAGTTTCTCCATATCAGCCATTCTTTTAGGTGTAGGTGTTTCCAATGCAGTAGGGATTTTCTTTGGTTATTATCCCGCCCGCCAGGCATCAATGCTTGACCCGATTGTAGCCTTAAAATCAGATTGACTGCACTACTCCCTGCCAGGTATTTCGACATATCAAGGAAAGGATGATTAATTAACCGACATCTTCATGTAACATTCTGCACGGTTCAAAGTAGCTTCCGGCAAGAGTCTGGATGAGGGATAACGATTTATAAAATCATCAAGCAGCTTGATGGCCCTGGCACACTCACCCTTCTTGAATGCGGCCACAGCTATTTTGTAATAGTGTGTCTCTTCTCTGGATTGGATTTTTACATTAGTCACATTCTTTTTTACGACGTTATCTTTAGATTTGACAGTTACAGGCTTAGGAGCGACAGGCTGTATGGTTACTGGCTGAATTGAAGGCTTATTTACTGTCGGCAGTTCTGTTTTAGCAGAATCTTGTGTCTTCACTAAAGGCTTTTTTCCTGATACCGGAATCCGAATAATCTGCCCCGGATAAATTCTGTTGGGGTTTCTAATCTGATTAAAAAGCAGAATCTGTGGGTAATAATAGCCACGTCCCGAATACTTCTTTGAAATCATGGAGAGGGTATCACCCCTTTTTATTGCCACTTCTCTCACCAGCACACCTTCAGCAGACTTGCCGCTGCTTTCTTCAACCGGTATCGGTGTATAAACGTACTCTGTTCCCCAACTTTCTATTTTTCCATCAAGCAGCAAAATCAGCAAAAAAATGATCAAGATTGAAAAACGCATATTAATACCTGTTCCCTGCATGATCCTGATAATTCAAAACACTTTTTAACTGCACTCCGGTACCTACTACGGTGCCGGATTTAATCCTGAATGATGCCTTTATTAACCGCTTTTCGCCTGCTCCCAGTTCATTAAAACGCCAGACTGCTATCCCGCTTTGTGTTTTGTCAGCCGACTGATCAGCAGCTACAAGTTCTACCTGATCAGGCCATGTAACTTCAAGATTAACCAGCTTGGCAAGATTTGAGCCACGGTTCAATACATCCAGTTCAACGGTCAGCAGCTCTCCTGGAACCATCCTGCCTTCACGGCCTTTCATTGCCAACTGCAGCAGAGGCCTTGAATAAATAACCCTGCTATCTGCCGTAACCAGCTTGTTCTGGCTTGTTTCAGGCGCAGCAGTAAGTGATATTTTTTCAACTGCGCCATCAGGTGCATTTTTCGGGGTAACAATTTCAAGTAACAATGCAGCCTCTTCCTTGGGACCAAGAGGACCAATGGTTGTCACCTCAGGCTCACCTGGCTGACGGAGTCCGTCACGATTGATATCATGGTAAATGGCGGCCTTTTGAAATGGAGCGGCTAGTGCAACCAGACTAATCCGTTCTCTCTGGTTACCCCTGTTTATAATACGTGCCGGAATAGTCACTGTCTGTCCCGGAACTGCTGTTACCTGCTCCTGGCCCATTTTTAATGCAAGCATACTGACCGGCAGCACAAAGGTGGTGTTTGAAAGATATGTTCCTCTTGTCTGCAAAGAGTTGTTGATCACGTCAGCCCGGATCATCAGCTCTTCTTTAGCCAATGCCTCTTCCTTAAGCTGGAATGAGACTGCCAGATCCCTGCTTTCACCTGATTTTAGCGTAATTCCGTCCATTACCAGTGCGGCATTCATTTCCTGGCGAAAGCCTGCTGTTGCAAAATCTACAGGCTGGTACTGGGCAGGAAAGTTCAGGCGAAGCGTAACATCCTCTGCAGTGGTGGAACCGACATTAAGCACGGTAACCCTGTATTGAAGTTTTTCGCCTGGCAGTATCTGCAGTTTGTCTGTTTTTACAAGAGCGCGCAACAGAGGCGCTGCTGCAATCAGTGAAACAACCCTGCTTTGTGATGCCTCACCCATAAACTGAGAGGCTGCCTTTACAGGATATGCTATTTTCAATCCATCAATCGATGAAGGCGGAACGCTAAGCAGCACAAGACCTTTAAACCGCTCGCCTGCCGCCAGCAAAGGGGTCTGGTTTATTGACAGCTCCGGTGTAGCAGCAGCAGTAAAACGGACACCGAATTCATCAGGAAATGAAGAGGCCAGATAGAAGCTGTCGTGCCCATTGCCCCTGTTTTGAATCTCAAAAGGAATTGCTGTCCTCCTTGCCACGTCCACTGGATTGGCTGACTGCTTGAGATCAAATTCAAAGGCGGCATATTGTGCAACCTCAAGTGTCAGTACCTGCGAAGTTCCAGACGTTTCAGTCACAGCAGCAGTTGATACTGATTTGGGCTTGGCAGGGGGCGACAAGGCTACCGCAACTCCCATATCCTTTAAACGTGCCGCAGCTACGTTAGCAGCATTTGAACCTGGAAAACGATCCAGCACACTCTTGTACTCAGCAATCGCCTTTTCCTTCAATGCAAGACGCTCCTGCTTCAACTTTTCTGCAGAAATCCGGTTCTCTTCAACCCTTTTTAGCTCTGCTAGCTTTTGTTGCTGCTGAATCTTTTCAGCAAGAGCAGCACTCTCGCCCAAACGACGCTGTTCATCAGCCTTTGCTGCCGCCAGTCTTTCCTGATCAGACTTCAGTCTGGCCAATCTGTCTGCTTCTGCCTTTTCACGAGCCTTACGCTCATTATCTGCAATTTTCTGTTTTTCTGCCTCAGCTACAGCGTTTTTTCTTTGTTCTTCCAAACGTACTGCTTCAGCCTTCTTTACTTCTTCAATCCTGGCAACTTCAATCTGTTCCTTCAGTTCTGCTTCCTGGACAGATTTTTGCAACGCCTGCCGTTCTGCTTCAGCCTTGACACCGGCGATTCTTTCTGCTTCAGCTTTTGCTGCAGCCATTCTGGCTTTTTCTTCCGCCTCCAGAGCTGCTTTCTGTTGTGCAACCCTTTCAGCCTCAATCCTGGCCGATGCCAATCTTGCTGCTTCAGCCTTTTCCCTGGCAACTCTCTCTGCTTCAGCCTCTGCCCTGCGGTTTTCTTCATCAACCTTTACTTGAGCTACTATACTTTCTGCGCCACCATGTTTTTTTTCATATGCAGAGGCCAAAGAAAGCAGATCATCCTCAACAGTATTTTTCAAGGGATTGTCAGGATATTCACTGGTAAAAAGAACCATATAACGTGCAGCATCATCGCGATTACCGACCTTGTAATGAGAGCGGGCAAGCCAGAAAAGGGTCATATCACGAAGAGGGGTGTCAGGATATTTTTTGAGTACTTCATTAAGTAAAGATGCAGCTTTTGAAAAATCTTTCTGTTGGTAGGCGTTAAAACCAGAAAGAAAAAGCTGTGAATCTTCAGATTCTTGAGCAATTACAGGCCTGACAAATAAAAATACGACTAATAGCAGGCAGGCAAGAAATGCCGCCAGATAACGGCAGAATCGAAGCATATTCACAGGGGATACCCTTCCCCCGGCTAACCGGGACGACGTTTATAACTGCCAAGAAATACTTGGATAAACGTATATTCAATAGCATCTTAACTTTTTATTGTCAACCGTGGAAAACGTGAATTCCTTGAACCAAGAGGATAAAACAATTCGGGCAGACGGCAAGTCTTGTTAAACTATCTGAAGTGCCTGAAATATATAACTGTCTTATTTGCATACACAGCCATGCTATAACTAAAACAAAATCCACAATAACAGCGTGTTTAAGGTTTGCAACAATAGTATTTCACGACATCTCTTTTTCTTTTTCGTCGTTTTCAGCAGGATTGTGCGTCACATTTAACCGTTTAACCAGGCTATGAAAATTACGAGCAAGCTCGCATAATAACCCGTACCTTAACTCCGTCTGTCTTTCTAAAGCCACCAAATCACTATCACTTGTGTCTTTAATCAGCCTTTTAAGTGGAACAAGAACAGATTGATTCAAAAGTACAGCAATGCCTCCAACTGTAAGTATCAATGTAATGACAGTAAAAGCCATCATACGATAACGCATGGTCGAAAGAGAATTTTGTAAAGCTCTCTGATCAAGACCTATATCAAACATTCCTAAAACTTTTTTTGTAGCAGGATGATAATGGCAAGATGTTGCGCAAGCCGGTTCGTTATAAATAGGTTGGGACATTGCAAGGACTTCAACACCTCGTTCATTTTTAAAAAAACGAGTTAACTTCTCTGCTGCAAGTTGTTCAATTGGCATTGTGCTGGTATGGCACCCACTACAACCTTCTATCTTCTTGTTAACCTGATGACCTATTTCAGACTTGTTACGCGAAAACATTATATAACCGTCATGGTTAAAAATCCTCAGATGTTCAACTCCCTCATGTTGAGCAATGTTTGATACTATATTTCCAAGATGCTGCCGATCATTATGAAGCATTGCATAACGCGTAGAAAGCAAGACTGTTTTACTAAGATTACGCCCATTCCGGACAGAACTTTCAATTAAATCCTTTTTCAGAACAGTATAAAGGGAGATGCAACAGATTATGACAACTCCGGCAACAAGGAGTGAGAATTTAACAATTGTACTGATTGCAACATTCTGACCCATAATACACCTCCATCTAACAGTGCTCACTTGAAAACAACCGTATAGAACCGTGACGGCAAATGCTCTATTGCAATCAGTTCCATTCACAGCAAGCTGGTCGAACCATGAAAGGTATAGATTTTAAAAAGCTAAAATTGAAACGAAATTAAATAAAGTCAGGGCGCAAAGGCCAATCGGGACTATTTTAGACTTTCGTGTCCCCCCTGACCTTTGGCCCACTGATATTCGTTATCTATAAAATTCAGACATGAAGTGAAGTGTGTCGCTTATATTAAAGACAGGGGAGAGAGGAAAAATGACTTAATGTCTAAATATGCAATATCTGTTATCTAATCTGTATAACCAACCGGCAGGGGTGTTAACCCCCGCCGTAAACAGAATTTACTTCAGGAACTCTTGTGGCACTTTATGCAATCGCCTTTTACTGAAAATGCTGTTTTCCCGTCGTGACAGGCACCGCATGAAGTTCCGGCTTCCATCTCTTTCATTGTAATTCTTTTGCCGTTTCCATATGGGTAAAGTTTGGTGTGGCAGTCATTACACTGATAGGCAGCAGTGTGAAACTCATGACTAAAGTGCCCTATAATAGTTCCCTTGTTATTTTTAAATGTCAATTTTGCAGGCAGCTTGAAACC
>DYNH01000085.1:0-2768 GCA_020721175.1 Trichlorobacter lovleyi
ATGCATCTTTATAATGAAACAGGTGCGCATGCTCAATCTGCTTTTCATATCCAGTAGCCCACGGGCTGAATTGTTGCGGAGCCATTTTCAGCATATTTTAAAGATGCGGATTGAGGTGGTTGGTGATTTTGATCATGGTTTGAAGGATGTCTTTGAAAAGCGTCCTGTGGCAGTCTGTATTCAGGATCAGATTGCCGGAGTAACCGGTGAAAGCGTGGCACGTCACATTCAGCTCTTGCTTGGCAAGGGGGCACCCGGTTTTATACTCATGCATGAAGGGAGTACCAAGGCCAGGGCAGTGCCAGGGCTTTTCAGTCATCTGATTGATCTTGCTGCTCCCTTTGATGTCATATCTGAAACCCTGTGCAAGGCATTGAAGTCGCAGTTGGGTGAACATTGGGATATGGTATATTCCGGACCCTTGCAGAGTGGACAGCATGAGTCGGAACGAGTGGTAAAATCAAGCATTGTTGAGCCGTTGGTTGATGATTTTATTACTGAAGATTCTGTATTCAATCCCAAAAATGTCATTCCTCTGCCGGGGGTGGAACCGGATGTCCTTCCGGCCCTAGAAACTCTTATAGAACATGATCTGCCCGGCGGGCCTCCGGCAGAGCGGCATGCTGCACGAATCGAACCTCCTGAACCGGAAAAGGAGGCTGATCATCCTGAACAGTCTGATCCCGTTTTATCACCACCGGGATTGCAGCGGCAGATGAAGGTGCCGGATTCAAGACATTCTGGGCAGCGGACATGGCACGTACCGGTTGTACCCCCTGCCATCACAGAAACTGCTGCTAAAACTGACGATACGTCGATAGCAGTGGAGGAGTTACTGCAGGCCTTTGAAGCAAACTACCGAAGTCGTAAACGTCTGGTTTTGCGGGTGCTAACTGTGGTACTGGTAGTGCTGGCAAGTAGTCTTGTGCTGTTTTGGATGAAGCGACAGGGTGTCGTTACTCAGCAGCAGAAGCAGACTGTTCAACCGGTGGTCAGTTCGGTTAAGGCACCAGCCCAAGCAGTGCAGCCTGCAGCAGAAAAACAGGTATTGGTTCCTTCCTTTATACCGAAATCCGGGTATGATAGTGCTTTTTCCAGTAAAAATACTGGTTGGTCCCGCTACCTGTCAGAAAAACGTGACTATCGCCTGTTTCACATGGATGGCCACCTGCAAGCGTTACAGGTCCTCGTTGTTGGCAGCAGCAGCATTGCTCCGTTAGAAGTGAAGCAGGCCTTGCTTGAAATAACCGGTAGCGGGCAGTACCGTACTGGTCACAAGGTGCGTAAAGGAGAGCTGTGGGTGGAAGTGGCCACAGTACCGGGGCATGCCGATCTGCTTATCTATCGTTCAGCATCAAACGGGCCGATTAAGGCCTTTGTGCTTGCCCCACACCATGAGGTTGCCAACTGACATGAATCACTTCAGGTTTCTTATACTGCCGCTGCTGGCTGGACTGTCTTTTTCTGGCCTGTGGTTTACTACCTGTCTGGCCATGGACCCCCGTTTTGAAATTGATCCGACCCAGATACAGAAAAACACCGGTAGCACTTCGGGTAGAGAAAATGTAACCCGACGGAGTGTATCTCTACGATCTAAAAGTGTTCGCCGGAGTCCTACAACCAGACACAAGAAAGCCACGGTACATGAACACCCTTCCGTTGCATTACATCTGGCAGCGGTTGGTTCCGGTTCTGCTGCTTCTGAATTGTTCCTCCATCAGCGGGTACGCACCTTCTGGGACACCGTAGCCCCATCAGGCGGGTCAGAACCCAAGCCGCTGATTTTCAAGACGGATGTTTTTGATTTGTCAATCGATTCGTCCCGTTATCCTTTATTGAAGGCTGTTGATGGAGGCAAGGTACTGCTTGATACCGGTGCGACCCTGCCACCTCTGGTGCGCAGCCTGATTCAGGAAAAAGATCAGATGGTCCGTATTGTGAACGTTTCTCCGGCTGACAGCCGCCGTTTTTTAGGAGCATTGCTGGCGGCAGGCGGTTTTTATTCAGTTGAAGAACAGCCGGTGATGACCTTCGGACAAGACCCTCAATTAAAAGTACACAGTGACTTTAAGGTTGAACGGACTGCCGAGAGTGTCATGCGCAACGAGGTAATGCTGGTCAGCTCCTCCCGTCAGAGGTTACCCCTGCGTTTAATGGATTTTATGAAGAAACAGGGATTTGAACTGCTTGAGCCGTTTGCCGAAGAAAGTTCTGTTTCTGTGCCGCTTCGGCATCGTGTCGTTCGTACTTCTTCACAGGATCACGGTCAGGCTGTAGATCTGGTGCTTGATGCACTGGCAGTGCCTGTTGAGCGTAACCGCCGTGTTGAGCTGTTCAACACAGTGGAGAGTGGTATAGAGCTTTCTGTGGCTGCTGAGCGTTACTTTGAACGTGGAGGCAAGCGGTATGTGGTTGCTCGTTTTACTGGCGATCCGGTTGCTTATACCCTGTTTCGGCTTTTGGAGACCAAGGGATATCGGGTAGTAATCCTTGAACAACGAGACAATTTTAAAATGGTTGCGAGCAAGCTTTTGTCCCGCATGGATCTCCCTTCCAGTTATGCCTCTCACCTGCTGCTAGCAGATCAGGGCGGACGGTATTCGTTTGAAATGTCAGGATTTTTGCTGGAGAACAGCATATCAGGTGGTGGTGCAGTGATGCTGACGGACCGTCCGATTGAGCGTTCCATGCAAGAGCTTTTATATGACCACGGCTATCAGGTGCAGGAGCGATAGAACGGATATGATTACCAAGCGTCTTGGAGAATT
>DYNH01000085.1:2868-10387 GCA_020721175.1 Trichlorobacter lovleyi
AGCCGCCAGAATGATATTCCCCTTGAACGATCACTTTTAAAGCTTCAGTTTATTGATGAAGAACAGTTGGCACGTTCGGTAGCAACCCAATATGATTTGCCCTATGTTGAAGTAAATGCCCTTTCCCTTGATCCTGGCCTGGCCCGTTACATCAGTTCGGTTTATGCCCAGAAACACCTGCTGGTACCAATTTCCATGATTGGTAATACCCTGACTCTGGCCATGGTACAGCCGCTACGGCACCATGATATCAGGCAGCTTGAGGATAATATTCGGCTCAGGATTATCTCGGTTATATCCTCTGAGGCCAGTGTGCTGGGTGCCATCAAGATTCTCTATAGAGTTGATTTAGCCCCCAGCACTACCGCTGCGGACGAGGTACATTTTGATCTGGTGCCGGACAGCATTTCGGATCTGTTGAACAAGACGCAGGCTATTGATGAACCGGAGGTTGAGGAGGAGGTCCGCAAGGTCACGGAGAAGGATTCCGTCATAGTAAAGCTTGTTAACAAGATTATCTATGATGCCTACATGAAGAAGGCCTCTGATATTCATATCGAGCCATACCCCGGCAAGCGGGATGTGACCGTACGAATCAGAATTGACGGGCAGTGTGTGACCTATCAGAAGATACCGTACAAATACAAATTTGCTATACCATCCCGGATCAAGATCATGGCGGATCTTGATATTGCCGACCGGCGCAGACCCCAGGATGGTAAAATTGATTTCAAGAAATTCGGGCCGCTTGATATTGAACTGCGGGTTGCCACCATGCCAACTGTCGGCCAGTTGGAGGATGTTGTCATACGCATCCTGACCAGTGGCGAGCCCATTTCTTTCAGCCAGTTGGGGCTTACTGACCGGAACCGGCAGGTCTTTGAGCGTAGCCTGCAAAGCCCATACGGACTGGTGCTTGTGGTCGGTCCAACGGGGTCAGGCAAGACTACCACGCTGCATTCAGGATTGGCTCTGATCAATTCTTCAAACCGTAAGATCTGGACTGCTGAAGACCCGGTGGAGATTACCCAGTCCGGACTGCGACAGGTACAGATCAATCCCAAAATCGGTTTTACCTTTGCAGCTGCCCTGCGTTCTTTTTTGCGTCTTGACCCAGATGTGATCATGGTGGGTGAGATGCGGGATGAAGAAACCGCCGGTATAGCAGTTGAGGCATCCCTGACTGGGCATCTGGTCTTTTCTACGCTGCATACCAATTCGGCTCCTGAAACCATCACCCGCCTGCTGGAGATGAAGCTAGACCCTTACAGCTTTTCAGACTCTCTGCTTTGTGTGCTGGCCCAGCGTCTGGCGCGGCGACTCTGCCCTGCTTGCAAGGAAACCTTTCGTCCCGATCTGGCAGAGTTGCAAGATCTTGTTGAAGAATACGGTCGTGATGCTTTTGAAGCGACAGGTATTGACGTGTCAAACGTCACTCTGGCAAAAGCGCAAGGGTGTGAGCAGTGTGGACATTCGGGCTACCATGGGCGTTTGGGTATCCATGAGGTGCTGGAAGGCAGCGATCACCTCAAGTATTTGATCAAGCGACGTGCTGATACTGATGATATCCGGACTCAGGCTGTCTTGGAAGGTATGACGAGCCTGAAGCAGGATGGTATACTGAAAGTCCTGCAGGGATTGACAGATATTCACGAGATTCGGAGGGTTTGTATCAAATAAGGCCATTGGGAGGAGTGACTATATATAGTACAAGTCTAGAATGATGCCACATTATATGGCGTCATTTTTTTTATTTGTATATAATTTTACAAAATTTATTGACAAAGGCTTAAAACGCGCTACATAGGACACAACTTGTCAGGTCGCGGGATACTCATGAAAACACCGAATAACGTAAGAACGCTGAGAGAAAAGAAGCTGATGAGCAAGTCTGAACTTGCGCGTAAGGCAGGCGTGTCAACTGTCACTATTGATCGGATTGAGCGTGGTGAGGGCTGTCGGCTTGAAACGATGCGCAAGATCATCTTGGGCCTTGGCTATACGCTGGAAGACCGGGATAAGGTATTCCAAGAACAGGGATGACAGGTACGGGTCATGTTTGGATTATTTAAAAAGAAAAAAGACCTCGTCGGCATCGATATCGGCTCCAGTTCAGTCAAGTTGGTGCAACTTTTGCCGCACAAGGACGGTTACCAGCTGCTGAATGCTGCTATAATGCCTCTGCCGCCGGAGGCTATAGTTGATAACAGCCTGATGGATACCGTTGCCGTGGTCGATGCTGTTAAAAATCTGGTAGCCAGTACGGGAATCAAGGTAAAAGATGCTGCCTGTTCAATTTCCGGTAATGCGGTGATTATCCGTAAGATCATGCTACCTGCCATGAGTACTGAGGAACTTGAAGATCAGATCAGCTGGGAGGCAGAACAGTATATCCCGTTTGATATCAAGGATGTACATATTGATTTTCAGATCCTTGGCCCGGACCCGCTTGACCCGTCAAAGATTCAGGTTCTACTGGTTGCCAGTAAGAAAGATATTATTAATGACTATAGTGCTGTGTTCGCTGATGCCGGGATGAGTCTGAATGTGATGGATGTTGACTCGTTTGCGGTTCAAAATGCCTATGAGCTGAATGCCGACACAAATGATGACGTGCGGGCTCTGATCAATGTTGGCGCCGGTGTGATGAATATTAATGTGATAAAAGGTGAACTATCACTCTTTACCCGTGATGTTCAAATGGGCGGGAACCAGTACACAGAAGAGATTCAGAAACAGCTTGGAGTAAGCGCTCAGGAAGCTGAAACCATGAAAATGCTTGCAAGTGACCAACAAGCTGGTCCACTGGTAGAAGTTATTCGGAGAGTAAACGAATCTCTTGCTCAGGAAATCCGGCGTTCAGTTGATTTTTATAACTCAACAGCACCAGGAGAAGAACGGATTGTCCAGGTAAGTATGAGTGGTGGCTGTTCCAAGATGGTGGGACTGAAAGAAGCAGTTGCTTTAAAATTGGGGTTGGATGTAGGCGTCTTGAACCCCTTTGAGCGAATCAAATACAACGATAAGGATTTTGATCCTGAGTACCTTGAGGAAATAGCGCCGTTGATGGCTGTCGGCGTGGGGCTGGCCATACGGAGGGTTGGGGATAAATGATCAGGATAAACTTACTCCCGGTTCGTGCCGCGAAAAAAAAGGAAACCGCGCTTCAGCAGATCTTTATTCTAGGTGCCAGCGTTAGTGCGGTGCTTGTTGTAGTTCTGGCCTTATGGTTGGTGAAGCTTGGCCAGATTTCGAATGCGAAGGACGATATTAATGCATCCAACGCAAAGATCAGTGAGCTTAAAGCTAAAATAGGCAAGCTTGATCAAATTAAGAAACTGAAGGATGAGGTCAAGAAAAAGCTGGATATTCTGTTGGTGTTGCGGAAAAACAAAACCGGTCCGGCAACACGTTTAGCCACCTTGAGCGATGTGACCCCTGATCAGCTCTGGATTGAAAAATACAAGGAAAATGCTGGCCAGATAACGGTTTCGGGGCTCGCTTTTAATGAAGAATTGATTGCCCAGTTTATTCGAGCGCTGGAAGCATCAGGTGAATACGAAAAAGTTGAACTTGTTGTTTCTGAGCAAAAAGATGTCAGCGGAAATAAACTCAAACGTTTTGATCTTTCCTTTAAAATTGAATCTGTGGCACCCGTTCAGGAACAACCAAAGAAATAGTTCTATCATCTGACTGGCTAAGGAAACTGGCTATGGATCCCAGAGTTGAAAAAATACTGAAGCTGCCGAATAAACAGAAGATTGGTATTCTGGTGGCGGTAGTGCTGATTGAGGCGGTAGCACTGGTCTGGTTCCTCTATCTGCCAAAGCACAGGCTCTTGACGGATTTAAGATCCCAGCAGGTAAAGCTGAAGGCTGAGGTTGAAGAAAAAACCAGAATTGCCAATAATCTGCCAAAAATCCAGAAAGAGTATGCTGAGCTGAATCTTGAGCTGGAAAAGGCTCTGACAGAACTGCCAAATTCAAAAGAGATCCCGTCACTTTTGACAAGCATTACCGCTACCGGTAAAAATGCTGGTCTTGATTTTCTGGTGTTCAGGCCGAAACCGGAAGTTAAAAAAGATTTTTACGCAGAAGTTCCTGTAGATATAACGGTGGCAGGGTCATACTATAGTGTGGCCAATTTTTTTGCTGCCGTCGCCAACCTTCCAAGAATCGTCAATATTGCTAATGTTGATTTTGCCGAGGTAAAAAATGTCAACAACCGGATGATGACCAAGGTAACCTGTCTTGCCACAACGTTCCGGTTCCTGGGCAAGGAAGAGATAACGAATGACACGAATAAGCCGAAGAAAAAATAACGTGCGGCTGGAACTGCAGCTTGTGCTGCTGGCAATCCTGATGCTGGTGCCATTGGGCTGTAAAAAGCAGGAGAATCCGCCACCACCGCCTGCTCCCAAGGTTGTGCAACCCAAACTGGTGCTGCAGAAGGCAGTCAGTTCTGTCAAGATTGCGCCTGTCCAGGCAAACCAGATGGATTTCAGCACAAAAAAAGATCCTTTCAAACCGTATATTTCAGTCAAGACGGCTACCACTGCCGAGTTAGCCAGGCAGAAACAGGCCATGAAACCGCTCCTGCCACTCCATAGCTTCGATATTTCCCAGTTTCGCCTGATCGGTACAGTGACCGACCCTAAGGGAAACAAGGCGATGGTGGTTGATCCTGCGGGTAAAGGGTATGTGTTAAAGGCTGGCATGACGATTGGAAAAAATGAAGGTAAAATTATTCGTATTGACACCACAGGGATTGATGTTGTTGAGCAGTTTCGTGATGATAATAACAAGATTCGCAAAGAGACTATCAGAATTCCCTTGCTGCGGAAACCGTAAGGAGTGTTCCCGATGAAATGGATAATCAGTCTGAAATCCTTGATAGCTGGTGTTCTCTGCGCCACACTGAGCATTATTCTAAGTGTAGCAACAGGGATAGCAGCGACTGAGACCGCGCAGAGCGCAGCTACTCCGGTAATGATTCAATCGGTGCAGATGAGGGGCGAGGGAGCGGGTGCTGAACTTATGATCTCGGTGTCGGCTCCGGCAACCTACACCAGCTATAAAACAACAGCCCCAGATCGGCTGGTTATCGATTTTTCTCAGATAATCCCGGCTGAAAACCTTGGTGATCTGAAGATAGATAATGGACCGGTAAAGGGGGTAACGCTCAGGCGTTTTGATACCGATGCTGGTGCTTTAACCCGTATGGAGGTTTTTCTTTCTCAGGATATAGCGCCGGTGATTTTCCCCTCAACAGAAAAAATTGGTGAATTGAGAATCAGCTTTCCAGGTTTTAAGGTTGATACTGTTCCATTGCCCGTCACACAGGAAGCTGCTGTCAGCGTTCAGCCGGAAGTTGCTTCTGCGCAATTACCACCTGAGCCTCAGAAAGATCTGCCTGCACAGCCAGAACAGCCAGTACAAGAGACTACGGTATCAGTTATAACAGATGTCATAGCTCGTGCAGGCGGTATTGCCATTTTGTCCCAGGGTGGTGCTATTAACGACTACAAAACATTCCGCCTGAACAAGCCTGAAAGGATTGTTGTCGATATTCCGAATGCAAAAGCCAGTATGACGAACACGCTGGTACAATTGAATGTTGCAGGTGTTTCAACAGCGCGGGTTGGCAACTATCCGGATAAGGTTCGTGTTGTTCTGGATGCGGTAAACGGCTCATTGGCAGATGCCTCTTTTGAGAAATCAGCTTCAGGTCTTCAAATCATGTTTGCCGCAGCCGGTACTGAAAAGCAGACAGAACGTGTAGTGTCTCCAGCACCTGAAAAAACATTAAGTGTTCCAGTCTTAAAAGAACAAACTGTATCCGTTCCCAAGGCAGCTGCAGTGCAGACGTCAGCCCAGATGACAGCTCTGGATTTCCAGGTAGTAGAGGGTACAAGCCGGATTATGGTCAAGGTAACTGGTGCTCCGTTGGTCGAAGACCCGGTCAAGACACCTGGTTCTGTTTCATTCAGGATCAAGAATACACAGCTGCCACGCTCACTCCAGCGTTCATTTGAGGCCCGTGAATTTGTATCGCCGGTGCTGCGTGTTACCCCGGTACAGGTAAGAACAAAAGCTGGAAATGACGTGCTTGTACGGGTTACGCTAAAGGTTGATGCGACCTTTGAAATGAAACGTGAAACAGATATCATCAGTCTTGATATCAAGCACCCGGCAGATATGGCCAAAAAACCTGAAGAGCCTGCCAAGATTGCTGGAGAGCAAAAGGCATCGTCTGCAACAGCAGCTTCAGGCCAGATTGAGCAGATTACAGCGGCTACAGAACAAAACTTGGCAACAGGTAAGCATCGCTATACTGGCCGTAAGGTGACACTTGAATTTGCTGATGCTGAAGTGCGTAAGATATTCCAGTTGCTTGCGGAGGTAAGTAATAAGAACTTTGTGCTTGGCGATGAAGTGGGCGGTACAATCAGCCTGAAGCTGGTCAACGTGCCGTGGGATCAGGCGCTTGACATCATCCTGGATACCAAGGGCATGGATAAGCGTGAAGACGGTAACATCATTCTGGTTCGCGGAAAGGGCAAGTTTAAGTCATTGATGGATGAGGAGGTTGAGATCCGCAAGGCTGCCTTGAAAGGTGAGCCACTTGAAACCGTCATGTTTGATGTGAATTATGCAGATCTTGGAAGTATTGTTAGTCAATTCAGCGCATTAAAGACTGATCGAGGAATGATTACCCAGGATCAGCGGACCAACAAGGTGATAGTCAAGGATGTTAAAACAGCCCTTGAAGATATGCGCAAGATTCTGGTAAGCCTTGATGTACCTGAAAAACAGGTAATGATTGAGGCCCGGATTGTAGAGGCGTCTTCAACCTTTACCCAGTCGTTGGGCGTTAACTGGGGTGTTCACTACCGTGATGGCGCTGCTGCTATTGCGGGGATCAACTCCATGGATACCAGTTTCGGCGGTTTGGCAACAAATGTAGCCCCGGCAGGCGGTGTAAGTGGTAGTCCTGGTGCAGCCGCCGGTATTTCCTTTGGAACACTGGCAAGCAATATCAAGCTTGATCTGCGTCTGAATGCAGCAGTCAGTGCCGGCCTTGTAAGAATTGTCTCAACTCCCAGGGTTGCCACCTTGAATCATAAAACTGCCAAGATTACCCAGGGGCAGCAGATTCCGTACACATCATCAACCTCAGACAAGGTTGAGACAAAATTTGTGGAGGCAGCGCTGGCACTTGAAGTAACCCCGCACATAAATCCAAATGGTACCGTAGTCATGAAGATCGATGCAAAGAATGACGCTCCGGGTTCTACTGGCAGTCCACCGCCAATCAATAAGAAGCAGGCTACCACTGAAATGATGCTGAGAGATGGTGAGACAACGGTTATCGGTGGTATTTACGTAGAATCAGACACCAGTGGTGAAGAAGGTGTGCCCTATCTGAAGGATGTCCCATGGCTGGGAGGGCTCTTCAAATCAACTGATACCAAGCGTAACCGTAATGAATTGCTGATTTTTATTACTCCACGGATAAT
>DYNH01000086.1 GCA_020721175.1 Trichlorobacter lovleyi
ACACCAGAGATTTTATCACTGTATCGCTCGGTGAGTAACATGACACAACCTCCATACCTGAGATAACTCAAATTATAGCAT
Organism: Trichlorobacter lovleyi; assembly: GCA_020721175.1. Taxonomy (GTDB): domain Bacteria; phylum Desulfobacterota; class Desulfuromonadia; order Geobacterales; family Pseudopelobacteraceae; genus Trichlorobacter; species Trichlorobacter lovleyi_A. The sequence goes on from DYNH01000086.1 coordinate 82, forward strand.
GAAAAAATTTATTTGGTTCCGGCTCGTCCGGGTTAGGTTTTTGAAGCGAAAAAAGCCATATCAGGGTGAGGCTCTTTCAAAAAGATTGTCATGCCGGAAATGTTTTATCCGGCATCCATGCATTTCAAGCAGTTAGAACCTGGATTCCGGCCTGAACCCTGCCGGAATGACAAATTTACAGACTTTTGCAAGAGGCTCAGGGTAACTCTTAATTCCAGTTAAAAGGAGCCGTCATGGGTTACGCTCTTACAAAATCTGAACAAACATGGAGCTACGCAGACTATCTGCAGTGGCCCGATGATGAACGCTGGGAGCTGATTGACGGAGTAGCATATGCCATGAGCCCGTCTCCGTCACGCCAGCATCAGGAACTTTCAGGTGAGTTTTTCCGGCAGTTTGCCAATTACCTGAAAGGCAAGCCCTGCAAGGTCTACGACGCCCCCTTTGATGTCAGGTTATCTGAACAAAAAGCTGTCAATGATAATTACATCACCACAGTCGTACAGCCGGATATTCTTGTGGTTTGCGATACGGCAAAACTTGATGACCGTGGTTGCAACGGAGCGCCGGACCTGATTATAGAAATCCTCTCCCCTGCAACGGCATCCAGAGACCTTAAAGAGAAGTTTGATCTGTACCAGCGTTTTGGTGTCAAGGAATACTGGATAGTGCAGCCAGTTGATAAGACACTGATGTTTTTTACCTTGCAGGAGAACGGTTGCTACTGTGTGCCTGGCCGTTACGCTGGCAATGACAAGGTAGCGGTGCCGCTCCTGGGAGAGCTGTGCATTGATTTGCAGGAAGTTTTCGCTGAATAACTATTTTCCCGCAAGCTGCGGGCTGGTTACTGTGCCGCTGATGGGAAGCTTTGTAGGTTGGATTACAGTTTCATGTAACCCAACACAAACGGCCATCATTAACTTGATTTTGTTGGGTTAATTGCATCAATCAACCAACCTACCTGCTTTACACCCGCTCACACGCAGAACTTGGCAAAAAAACAATCACCATTTGCAATCTGGGCCTCTGGAACGTCCCAGACTGCATTCACACGGATACCGTGGGAACTATATAAAAATCAAAAAAATCCATATGAACTATATAGCTGACTTACATATCCATTCCCCATTTTCACGCGCAACAAGTCCTGATAGCAGTCCAGCAGGCCTGGCGGCTTGGGCCCGTATCAAGGGGATTCAGGTTATAGGAACCGGCGATTGTACCCATCCAGGATGGTTCAAACTCTTGAAGGAACAGTTGGAACCAGCAGAACCTGGTCTGTTTCGTCTTAAAAACGAATCCTCGATTCTGTCTGTTTTTCCAGAAATTTCTTTATCTGATGAACCTGTTCGTTTTTTGCTGTCTGCTGAAATCAGTTCTATATATAAAAAATCCGGCTTTACTCGAAAGGTTCATAATCTCCTTTATCTGCCTGATTTTGTATCTGTTGAACGTCTTAATGCAAAGCTCGCAGGCATTGGAAATATTGAATCTGATGGTCGCCCTATTTTGGGTCTTGACAGCCGTAATCTGCTGGAAATCCTGCTGGAATGTTCAAATGATGCCTTTCTTGTTCCTGCCCACATCTGGACTCCCTGGTTTTCATTATTTGGCTCAAAATCAGGATTTGACAGCATTGAAGAATGCTTTGGTGATTTGAGCAGCCATATTTTTGCACTGGAAACCGGACTTTCATCTGATCCTGATATGAACAGGCTTGTTTCTGGTCTGGACCACTGCGCACTGATCTCCAATTCAGACTGCCACTCTCCTTCCAAACTTGGGCGTGAGGCCAATCTGTTCAATACCGGAATGGATTTTTTTTCACTTCGGGATGCACTGAAGAATAACAGTAGAGATACATTTGCAGGCACTGTAGAGTTCTATCCTGAAGAGGGAAAATACCATTTTGATGGTCATCGTGATTGTAAAATATGCCTTGATCCAAAAGAGACTCGCAGGCTCAATAAAATCTGCCCGGTCTGCGGCAAACAGGTAACAGTAGGAGTACATTATCGTGTTCTGGAATTGGCAGATCGTAAAAATCCGTATTATCCCTCTGATGCCCCGGTTTTTTATTCCCTGATTCCGTTACCAGAACTGATTGCTGAACTTTTGCAGGTTGGCGCTTCCTCAAAGCAGGTTTTAAAACAGTACAGTCGTACAATAGCACATTTTGGTTCAGAGTTTAATCTGCTTTTAAATTCAAGCCACGATGAGATTTTCAGGTTTAACCCCATTTTGGCCGAGTCAGTGATCAGGATGCGCGAAGGAAGAGTTATAAGGCAACCTGGTTATGATGGCGAATTCGGAGTGATTCGGGTTTTTGATAAAGATGAACTGAAAAAGCTGGCTGGTCAGACAGAATTATTTGATGAACAGAAAACAGCAAGAGGCTCAATTAAACCAGCAATTAGTTTTGAATCAAAACCTGAATCAGAGTTTAAGGATCAGCAGACTGAATCAGCTACAGTACCTTTTTCAGCAGTACCAAACCAGGAACAGCAGGCTGCTGTAATGGCCAAAGGCCAACGTGTGCTGGTTAAAGCAGGTCCAGGCACTGGCAAAACCTTTACCCTGACTGCCAGGCTACAACATCTGTTAGAACATGGCGCAGCCCCTGAAAGGGTGGTTGCCATTACCTTTACGAACAGAACAGCAGATGAGCTGAAAGAACGGTTGACCAGACAATGTGGTTCTGTTTCCAACGGTATTTTTATAGGCACATTTCACAGTTTTTGTCTGGAAAATTTGAGGCGATATAATCCAGACCTCGCAGTAATCGGCCCAGATAGCCGTAACCTTCTGTTAAAACGACTGTTTCCTGACTTCAGCTCAACTGAACGTTCCAGTATCTCAAAATCACTGACCTCTTATTTTAACTCGGTTACCTTGCCTTCAAATGATTACATCAAGATATATATGGAAGAGCTTGCTCGGCTTAACGGCATTGATCTTGATGCTGTTATCCCCGATTGCGTTAATTTATTTTTATCCAGCGACAGTGTCAGGCAGCAGATGCAACAGAATGTTGAAAATTTGTTTGTGGATGAATTTCAGGATTTAAACAGTCCTCAATATCAATTGATTGAGCTGTTGTCAGAAAAGGCATCAGTTTTTGCCATTGGCGATCCTGACCAGGCAATTTACGGATTCAGAGGGGCAGATATTCGCCATTTTATGCACTTTGCTGATTTGACTGGAACTGTAGTTTTACCCTTAAAAACCACCTATCGCCTGCCTGATAAAATAGTTCAGGCAGCAGGTTCTATGATTAGTAGAAACCGGATTAAAAGTGGTCTGGATATGACTACAGCAGACCAGTCCGGCGATGGTACGCTGGAATTTTACCGTCTTTCCAGCCCTGAAGAGGAAGCAGAGTTGATAGTCAGGAGGATAGAAGAGTTGATAGACGGAGTTGACAACTTTTCCAGAAATTCCGGACGGACTGTTAATAACGATTGCGCAAACAGATTGAGTTTTGCTGATTTTGCTGTGTTGTATCGCTTGGGTCAGCAGGCAGATGTACTGTCTGAGGCATTATCACGTCGTGGCATTCCTTATCAACTTGTTGGCGCAACCCCATATTATCTTTGTGCAAGACTGCGTCCACTTTATTATTTGTTGCAGGCAGCAGCGGGTACGGACGACATTGCCATCTGGCTGTTGCTATTCGGCAGTTTAAAAGGAATAGGAACAATGACAACTGATCGTCTTGAGATAGAACTGCCTCTAAAGGGTGATTTCTTGTCATTGACAGCACAACTTGTTAAATGTTCTGAAATTCAGTCTACTGCCTTGAAGTCACTGAATGAAATGGTTTTTACAATGCGCCAGACATCGATTGAAGAGGGTATTGCTAAAGGTATAACTGCCATCTTGAAGCTGTTTGGGCTTGAAGAAAGAGACGAAGATGTTTTACGGCTGTTGAATCTTGCAACAGCTTTTGGCAGAGACCTTTCTGCTTTCAGCAACCACCTGCAGCGTTATGCATCAGAGACTGTATACGACAGAAAGGCTGAAGCTGTTTCGCTGATGTCATGCCATAGCTCAAAAGGGCTCGAATTTCCTGTTGTATTTATAACTGGACTGGAAGAAGGCCTTTTTCCATGTACCATGTATGGACGTTTTGATATTGAGGAAGAACGTCGTCTCTTTTATGTAGCCCTTACACGTTCAAGTAAGAGACTTGTACTGACTTCAGCAGCAAGTCGCAGCAAGATATCTAAGGGAACAAATGAACTATCAAGGTTTGTTGCCGAACTGCCTGCCGAATTATTTGAATCACCAGATGCTTTCAAGAAAAGAAGACGTAAACAGCAAAATTTTACTAAGCAAATGCAACTCTTTTAGAATTGCCTTGACGAATCAAGTCTTTTAACCTAATTTACCCATTTTAAAATCTGCGAGAGTGGCGGAATTGGCAGACGCACCAGACTTAGGATCTGGCACCGTGAGGTATAGGAGTTCAAGTCTCCTCTCTCGCACCATTTAAACAAATTACATCCAAGCGAGGATTAATGATGCAGGTTAAAGTAGAAGAAATCAGCCCGGTTAAACGAAAAATCAGTATAGAGGTACCGGTTGAACGGGTAAATGATGAGATACATAAGGCTTATACAGGTATTCAGAAGAAGGCCACCCTTTCTGGTTTTCGTAAGGGTAAGGCCCCAATGCAGATGGTTAAAAAGTTTTACCGTGGCACCATGCAGGATGAAGTTATGAAGCGTCTTTATGAAGAGACTCTTTTCCCTGCGTTGGAAAAGCACAAAATAGAACCAGTTGATGCACCATTGATTGATGATATGGAACTTGTTACAGAAGATGAGCCATTTAAATATTCTGCCATGATTGAAGTCATGCCCAGGATACTTTTGACAGATTATAAAGGACTTAATGTAAAAAAAGAACGGTATGTGGAGGATGAAAACGCTGTTAAAGCCGAAATTGAGCGTATGCGTCAAAACATGGCCCAATTAATTCCTGTCGAAGATGAAGATGGAGAAGTTGAAAAAGGCATGGTTCTTACGGTTGATTATTCTTCCTCTGTTTCAGGCAACCCTGAAGAAGATTCAAATGGTAAAGATGTAACTATTGACCTCTCAACTGGCGATCTTATTTCCGGACTTGAAGATGGTCTTATCGGTATGCGCATTGGCGAGTCCAAATCTATAGATGTTACTTTGCCAGAAAATTCAAAAAACAAGGAAATTGCCGGGAAACCAGGAATTTTTTCAGTTACACTTAAAGAAATCAAGAGGAAAGAACTTCCAGATTTAGATGATGAATTTGCTCAGCAGTTCGGTGATTTTGAAACGTTGGACGAAATGAAAGCAAAACTGGCCGAGATGCGTGAAAAGCAGGAACTGGATCGGATTCAAAATGAACTTAAAGCCGGGATTATTGATGCTCTTATAGAAAAAAACCCGCTTGAAGTGCCTGAATCAATGGTTCGTCGGCAGTTGGATTTCATGTTGGAAAACTTTAAAAATAGTTTCAAAGGGCAAAAGTTGTCTCTTGAAATGATGGGCTTCAATGAAGACACTTTCCGTAAGCGTTTCTGGGATGAGGCTGTTCGGAAGGTAAAAGGAGGCCTTTTGGTGATGGCACTGGTGGAACAAGAAAACATTGTCGTTGAGCAGACAGACTTGGAGGCCCGTTATGCAGAGATTGCGGCTGACAACGAAGATATGATAGCTCGTATCGAAGAGTTTTATAAGGTTCAGACGAACGCGCGGAACTCAATGATCGCAGAGATTAAGGAAGATAAAGCGATAGATTTTCTAATTAAACATGCAGTGATTACCGAATTTGAACCTTCTGAAATGAATGACGGGGAGTAATAACTTCATGTCCTATTATGTGCCAATGGTAGTAGAACAGACCGGACGTGGAGAGCGTGCATATGATATTTATTCAAGATTGCTGAAGGAACGTATTGTATTTCTTGGTGGGGAAATCAACGATCCTGTTGCAGATTTGGTTATTGCACAACTCCTTTTTCTGGAAGCTGAGGATCCGGATAAAGATATTCACCTTTATATCAACTCGCCCGGGGGCGTGGTAACTGCAGGTATGGCAATATTTGATACCATGAATTACATTAAGGCACCAGTTTCAACAATCTGTATAGGTCAAGCTGCATCAATGGGGGCTGTGCTCCTGACAGCCGGAGAAAAAGGCAAGCGTTTTGCTTTGCCTCATTCACGTATAATGATCCACCAGCCATCCGGCGGTTCCCGCGGACAGGCGACTGACATAATGATTCAGGCGGAAGAAATTCTAAGGATGAAACGTGAACTCAATCGTCTGCTATCAGAACTTTCTGGTCAACCTGTGGATCGCTTGGAACAAGATACCGAGCGGGATTTCTTTATGTCGGCTGAAGAAGCCCAAAATTACGGTCTGATAGACTCTGTAATGTCCCGCCGTCCTGACGGAGGTATCGGAAGTGAGTAGAAGGGATACATCCCAGCACCATCTAACCTGTTCTTTTTGTGGAAAAAGCCAGGATGAAGTCAAAAAACTGATTGCCGGTCCAGCGGTATATATCTGCGATGAGTGTATTGAATTATGTAATGATATTATTGCAGAAGAAATTAGGCTGGAAGATAACCAGGGACCTGATATAACCAAATTACCCAAACCTAAAGAGATTAAAGAATTTCTCGACGAATACGTAATTGGGCAGGAAACAGCTAAAAAGGTTCTGTCTGTTGCGGTCTACAACCACTACAAAAGGATCGAAAAACCTGCCAAATCTGGCGATGTGGAGATGCAAAAGAGTAATATCCTGATTCTTGGGCCGACCGGTTCTGGTAAAACTCTTCTTGCACAAACCCTGGCTCGCATGTTGAAAGTGCCATTTGCCATTGCTGATGCCACAAATCTCACCGAGGCCGGCTATGTAGGTGAAGATGTGGAAAATATTATTCTAACTCTGCTGCAGGCTGCTGATTATGATGTGGAGCGTGCCCAGAAGGGAATAGTATATATTGATGAAATAGACAAGATTGCTAGAAAGTCAGAATCACCCTCTTTGACCCGTGATGTTTCAGGAGAGGGGGTTCAGCAGGCTCTTCTTAAAATTATTGAGGGGACCGTCGCCAGCATACCTCCAAAAGGAGGCCGCAAGCACCCTCAACAGGAATTTCTTAAGGTCGATACAAGTAATATACTCTTTATCTGTGGCGGAGCATTTGCTGGTCTTGATAATGTAATTCAGCAGCGTATTGGTAAAAAGACGCTTGGCTTTGGTGCTGATGTCAAGAAAAAGCAGGAAAAGAAAGCTGGAGAACTGCTGTTGCAGGTAACTCCTGAGGACCTGCTTAAATACGGATACATACCAGAGTTTATTGGACGTTTACCAATGCTTGCCAGTCTTACAGAATTAGACGAAGATGCGTTGGTACTTATTTTAACTGAACCTAAGAATGCACTTACCAAGCAATATCAGAAGCTGTTTGATATGGAAGGTGTAAGGCTGCGTTTTACAGACGGAGCATTGGTCAGCATAGCTAAGGAAGCACTTAAAAGAAATACCGGCGCCAGAGGGTTACGTGCTATACTTGAAGGATCAATGCTGGATATAATGTATGAAATACCATCTCAGAATACAGTGCGGGAAGTTGTGATAAGCGAGGAAGTTATCTATCATAAAGAGCGTCCGCTATTGGTTTTTGAACAATCAACAAATGCTGTAGCTGCATAAAGTTGATTAAAAGTTCTTGACAATTTTATTTTTAAACTGTATAGTGTATTCTCTTTTGACGGGAGTTGTATTGAGAGGTAATAAGTGACCAAATCAGAACTGATTAGCACCGTCGCTAAAATGACAGGAATTAAAAAAGTTGAGGCTGAAAAAGTTGTTAAAGCATTAATATCTGCTGTAACAGACTGTCTTCAAAAAGGCGATAAACTAAATCTAGTTGGCTTTGGTTCCTTTAGCACTAGCAAAAGAGCTACCCGTAAAGGACACGATCCTAGGACTGGTAAAAAAATTACTATTCCTGCATCTATTGTAGCTAAGTTTAAGCCAGGTAAATATCTAAAAGAAGCTGTAAATAATCAGTAAAATCAATTTAATTTTGGGGTTGTAGCTCAGTTGGTTAGAGTGCCGGCCTGTCACGCCGGAGGTCGCGGGTTCGAGCCCCGTCAACCCCGCCATAAAATTTTTAATCGGGTGAATAGCTCAGCTGGGAGAGCGCCAGCCTTACAAGCTGGATGTCGGGGGTTCGATCCCCTCTTCACCCACCAATTAAACAAGGACTTAGCCGGTATAGGTTAAGTCCTTGTTTCTGTATTATGCTCTTTTTATCCTTTCGTTATCCTTTGAACAGCCTGCTACCCCTCCGCCGATTGAAATAACAGCCCGGGTTCTGCTCACTTTTGAGCGAAAGCTAATGGTGGTAATAGACATCTCTCCAGAATTGGAGTAGTCATCATCCCCGCAGACGGATGGGTGGTGAAATGCCACCCCTTTTCCCATCGCTCGAAAGCCTAATCTGAAGTTCCCCCTTTAATAGCCTTCAATAGCTTTAAATTCTTATGCAATACTAGTACCATGTAACTTTTAATATTTTGCTTTATGATCGCGTATTGCATACTGGCGCAACTCATTTAAGGAGGCCGCCATGTCGCCAAGATACCGAGTAACTCTTACCGAGCAGGAGCGTAACGAACTTGAAGCACTGACCAAAAAAGGAAAGACCCACGCCAGACGTTTTATCCATGCTCGTGCTTTGTTACTTTGTGATGCCGGAGAATTTGGCTCACCATGGAGTGTTGCTGATACGGCAGAGGCGCTTGGAGTGAGTAGCCGAACCATTGAACACCTGAAAAAACGGTTTGTCGAAGAAGGTCTTGAAGCGGCACTTGAACGAAAGCCAAGAGAGAATCCGCCACGGGAAGTCAGACTTGACGGGGAATTTGAGGCAAGTGCATATCGCAGAACCTGGCTAACGATAGTACCAATCCGGTGTGCTGTATCAACCTTAAAATCGGATAAAACGTACACTTTAAGATTCATAAATTCGAATTTCTGTTGAAAAATCAGGTTCTTTTTCATTGTTTCAATAGTGTGCGTATTAAAATAAGGGGGGGGTAGTCGGTTAGCGTCACCTGGAGTAATTACCCCCCCATACAAAAGAACTTATCACAAACAATACTCTGCAATATCAATGTGTTCAGTAATGATAGTCTGCCAAATTTAAAACCAAATCGAGGGAGGTGACGCTAACCGACTACCCCCCTAAAATAATACGTACATGTTTCTAAAATATGGAAAAAGCCTGAATTTTCAGGGATTATGGAACCTTTTTAGCAATTATAGTGTACGCATTATCCGACTTTCAGGGTATCAAGCGCACCACGTGATTCAACCCGCCGTAAGACTTTCAGTACATCTGCTGCCTTGATATTTAAAATCGGCATAGAACCAATGTAAGGGAAGATGTCTCGATTTAACCGGCTCATAATTGTAACAGCGTGGCCTGATGTCCATTCGTTTATATATTTCTGATGCCACTCATGTGCAATAACCTCAAAAGTTTCAGCATCGGCGTTTCTTGCCTCTTTCATGGCCTTTTTAACCGCTCCTGGGTCAATACCCTTTACCAGTAGTTGACGGGCTTCAAATCGGCGTTGTCTTGCGTCGGCAAGGGATATTTCAGGATAAGAACCAAAGTGTATCCGTCTCTCTTTCCCTTCAAAATAATACTTCATTCTCCAAAGTTTTCCGCCTGTAGGTGTGATAGCGATATAAAGCCCGTCGCCATCATACAGGTGATGTTCTTTGTCTTTTGGTTTGGCCTTGTTTATTGCTGCGTCCGATAGCGTCTTAACCCTTTTGGGCACTGGCTTTAACTCCTTTTTGGGGCCTTTTGATTTTACGTGGGGCCTTTTTGGCTTTAAAAAGGCCCCAAAACAACCGGATTCAAGCATATCAATACAAACTAATAAGAACAATAAAAAAGAAAAAGCCCCTGATTTCTCAAGGGCTTATGAACTAATTTGAACTGGTTAAAACTTACTTCTGGTGG
>DYNH01000087.1:0-1511 GCA_020721175.1 Trichlorobacter lovleyi
GAGGTACTTTTAAAAAGAATTGATCTGCTTTTCCGGAAAGGCCAAAGCCATTGAGTAATCAAATCTCAACACCTGAACTCTCTCCCACCAAGATGCGTCTGGCAATGCTAGTCAGCGCCCTTGCTGTTTCCCTGGGGCCGCTTGATGTCAGTATTGTCAATGTTGCCCTGCCAACCCTTACTTCTGTTTTCAAGGTGGATCCTGGAGAGATTGCCGCCATTTCCCTCAGCTACATGCTCTCATTGACCGGTCTGCTTCTGGTTGCAGGAAGGTTAAGTGACCGGTTTGGCGCTGAAAAGACCTTAAAATCTGGATACTGGATTTTCATAATTGGATCAGCACTTTGCGGTCTGGCCCCTACATTGGGCTGGCTGACCTTTTTCCGATTTATACAGGGTTGTGGTGGTGCGCTGCTCTTTGCCACATCTGCGGTTATCATCGTATACTACACCCCTGTTGAACGTCGTGGACGGGCATATGCACTAAACGGCCTCCTGACTGTAACTGCCATTGCCATAGGCGCTCCGCTTGGCGGTTTTCTGGTGGAATATGTTGGCTGGCGCTGGATTTTTCTGATTAACGTGCCGTTTGGTCTGGCAGCGCTGTTTCTGGCGCATATCTCTTTTGCCGGAAGAACTCCTTCAGCCGTAATTGATCTGGATCTGCCTGGCGCTGTATGCAGCTTTCTATCCCTGCTAGGCTTTATTTACGGACTGCATACCGGCCAGGACTATGGATGGGGTTCTCCCCGTGTAATGGCCTTTCTGTTTTTGGGATTTATATTTTTTATCCTGTTTCTAATCAGGGAAAGCAGATTTCATGAGCCGTTGCTCTCTCTTGATGTTTTTAGAATCTATCCGTTAACTGCCATTATGACTGGCAATGGTCTTTCTCTTGCATTGTCAACCGGTTTAACCTTTGTGTTGCCGTTCTACCTGCAGTGGGTAAAGCGGCTGAACGCGGATCAGGTGGGCATGATCCTGATGATCTCCCCGGTACTCTCCATGCTTTTCACCAGTCTGGCTGGTTATTTGTCTGACCGGTTTGGCACACGACCGCTCTGCATAGCATCAATATCTGCTCTTTTTCTATCTGCTGCAGGCTTTACAACACTTAATGCCGATTCCTCATATACAGCCATTTTTTTCATGTTGGCGCTGCTTGGCCTGGGACGCGCCTTTTTTATCCCTGCTGCACTAACAATGACAATGAGCTATGCCCAGACAGTCCAGTCAGGTATGCTTTCGGCTGCAAAGGCCCTGCTCCTGAATCTCGGTTTAACCTTTGGTCTCAGTATCTCGGCGCTGCTCTACAATCTGCCCATAAACAATATCAAAAGTAATAGCGATGCAACTGTTAAACATATAGTTATTGATATAGTCACTGGATTTCATTACGTCACCCTGTTTGGTGTGCTGGTTGCAGGGTTGGGTCTGCTGGCCACATTTTTTTCGTATCCGTACAAGGCAAAAAACCTGCACGAATGATAAATTGCGTAATTATTACCAGTT
>DYNH01000087.1:1611-10092 GCA_020721175.1 Trichlorobacter lovleyi
GTGAGACCTTTCCGCTAAGTCATCCGGAATTAAGGATATTTCTGGTGCAGCAGCTATATCCGGAAAGTCCGATGTGGAATCTTTCGCGACTGATGAAATTTGAAGGCAGGCTTGATCTGCCAGCACTAAAGAAGGCATTGACCAGGGTTGTCAGTGAGAATGATGGTGCGAGACTGCAATTTGTAGAGACAGAGGACGGGATTAGAAAATATGTTGCCGAACCCTGTGATGTTGAGCTGGAGACGGTAGAGCTGGGCTCGGGTGGAGAGGCTGCTTTTGATGCATGGGCCCATTCTGCCGCACAGGTTCCGGTCTGGAAACTTGATGCCCCGCTCTTCCGGGTGGCCTGTGCATCCTTTTCTGACCAGCGTTGGGGAATGTTTCTGTCTGCCCACCATATTATTACAGACGGTACTGCACTTTCACTGTTCTCCCATCTTTTAAACTCTTATCACCAGTGTCTTGAATCCGGTGAACTGCCACCAGTTACACAACAACCCTCTTGCATAGAGTATCTGCGTTATGAGAAAGAGTACCTGGCTTCTGCCCAATGCGAGCTTGATCGCAGCTTCTGGCTTGAGACCTTCTCAAATCTGCCTAAACCTCTGGAGTTGTGCCCTGACAAGCCCCAACCTTCGTTAAAGTCTGAAAGAACCACCATTCAACTGCCTGATGAGCTTGCCCGTAAGGTCTACCAGTTTTGCAACCAGAAACATACAAGCCCTTACAGGGTAATTCTTGCGGCATATTACCTCTGCCTGGCCAGGTACAGCGGAAATTCAGATATTGTTATCAGCACGGCGTTCCGCAACCGATCAGACCCTGGAATGGACAGGGCTCTGGGGATGTTTGTAAGTACCATCCCTTTCAGGATCAGTACTTTTTTAAGTGGCCTGGGTTTTGCCGAACTTGTTGAACAGATCACTTCAAGGCTTAAGGAAATTCAGAGGCATGAACGCTATCCCTTTGATCTTCTGGTCCGTGACCTGCGTGATTTGCATGGTCAGACTCTCCAAATGCAGTGCAGTATATCCCAGTTGCAACTTCCCCCTTCTCTGCCAGGCACCAGTATGGAGTTCATCAGCCCGGGTGAACTGCGTAACCCACTGCTGATCTACCTGATGCATGGTCAGCAGGGTAAGGAAGATCAACCGATATTGCTGCGTATTGATTATCAGGTGGATGTCTTCAGTGAAAGCCGGATAGCTGCCTTTGTCAGTTATCTGCTTAATCTGCTTCAGAAAGGAATTGAACAGCCGGACCGTCCTCTGTCGCAACTGGCAATGCTCTCCAGTGAGGAGCAGGATAGACTGATCAGCCAGTTTAACCGGACAGAGCAGAAATATCCCCTTGATCAGCCGTTACAAACCCTTTTTGAACGCCAGGTTCAACAGTATCCACAACAGACCGCCTTGATATCCGGCGGTCAACAGATCAGTTATAATGATCTGAACAGAAGGGCCAATAAACTTGCAAACGGCCTGCTATCAAGAGGTATCCAGCGCAATCAGGTGGTGGCCTTGCTGCTTGAAAAGCCAGCAGAGGTGATTATCGCCATACTGGGGGTACTCAAGTCCGGAGCTATCTGCCTGCCTCTTGAGACCAACTGGCCAAAGCAGAGGATACAACTTCTGCTTGAAGATAGCAGGGCGGGGATGGTAATTGCTGATAGCCAAACTGCTGAAACGTCTGTTTTTACACAGAATGTATTGCTTTTTTCTGATCCTGGCATTTCAAATGATTCGGACGAAAATCCTGTAACTGCAAACCAACCAGCCGATACAGCTTGTCTGCTCTATATTTCCGAACCTTCAGGCAGACCTGCCGCAGTTATGCTGGAACACAGATCACTTGTAAACAGCGCTTTTGGCTATGCACAACGCCGTAACCTGACCACTGCTGACCGCTTTGCCGTTCAGGCAGCCTTCAGTTCAAAAAGGTCTCTGCTTGAACTCTGGCCAACACTTTGTGCCGGTGCAACCCTGGTGCTGATAGACAGCGATATCCGTTTGAATCTGGCAGCGGTTAATGACTGCTTTGAACAGCAGAGGGTGACCGGATGTATCTTCCCCGCGTATCTGGGTGAATCCTTTATCAGGCGATTTGCCAACAGATCGCTTAGATTTGTTGATCTGGAAGGCGACAGAATCGGTTCCTTTCCAGTACGTAATTACCAGGTTTTTAACAGTTACGGACTTGCTGAAACCTCAGCCTATTGTGCCGATTCACTGATTAGCGGCGAGAACAGTGACATCCCTATCGGCGCTCCTGCACCAAATTGTCGTATTCATATCCTTGATCCTTTTGACAACCTGCAGCCTCTTTACGCCCCTGGTGAACTATGCGTGGCTGGCGCCGCAGTTGCAAAAGGGTATCTGGAAAGGCCGGAGAGAACCACAGAGGTTTTTGTTGAACCTGCGTCTGTAGCAGGGGAGCGGATATTCCGCACTGGTGATCAGGCCCGCCGTCTGGCAGATGGTTCGCTTCTGCTTATCGGCCGTAAAGACCGTCAGGTAATTGTCAGGGGGCAGCGGATTGAACCGGCAGAGCTTGAGGCCTCGTTGACTGCCATGCCCGGAATCAGGGGAGCCCTTGTTATTCCATTTAGAGAATCAGGCGGAAAAACAGCTTTATGTCTTTATCTGGAAGCTGATGAGCCGCTTGACTGCGCCGGATTAAGAAACGGGCTGGCAGAGATTCTGCCTGATGAAATGCTGCCACATTACCTGCTGCAGCCTGATGCAGGTTCCGCAATGCCAGGGGCAAAAGAACGCAACTATCTTCTGGAGCGGATGGATGGGGTAGAATTTTTTCCGGCTATCTTCCGTAGGATGAGTTTTCAGGGGCCAGCAGAGATCAGCCTGATGCCGGTAGTATTGCAATATCTGGCAGACCGCCATGAACGGCTGAAAAAAACCGTTGGTGTCAAGGGGGCGATGCGACACTTTTTCAAGAGTCCGAGTCTGCATGGAGGCAGTTTTGTATCTGAAAGTATTACAGAGGCGCCCAAAGCAGACTATTATCCGCTTACTGCGCTTCAAAAGCAGTTATATGTGCTTAGCCGGGTCGACAATATCGGGGCAACCTATCACCTGCCCTGTCGTTTGACCTATCGTGGTTCCCTTAATATCAGCGAACTTGCAAAGGCATTGCAACTGCTGGTGGCTCGTCATGAGGCATTACGCACTTCATTTCAAGAAGTTGATGGTAAGCCGGTACAGGTGATCAAGCCCTCTTTGCACCTGAAAATGCGTTTTGAAGAGTCATCTGAAGAGCTTCTGCCCGAGATTGAAAAGAGATTTGTCAGGCCGTTCATACTAAGCAAGGCGCCTCTTTTCAGGGTATTGCTGGTGCGGACTGCGCCGGACTGTCACCACCTGCTGCTGGATATCCATCAGATTGTTGCCGATGCACTTTCGGTTGAGATATTGCTGCATGATCTGCATGGGCTGATCAACAATCTGCAGTTGCCACTGTCAGGTATCCGTTTAAGGGATTATGCTGTCTGGGAACAGAAGTTCAGAGAAAGCTCAACTGCCCAGAGTCAGGCCGTTTACTGGTATGAGCAGTTTTCAGAACCGCAACTTCCGGAACTGCCGCTTGACCACCCCCGCAAGGCAACAGAGTCCTTTGATGGTGAAACCTTTGCTGTAAGTTTCAGTCAAGAGCTTTGCCGCAAGCTGCGTTTGCTATCCGAAGGGAGTGGTGTAACCAGGCAAAGCGTGATGCTTTCGGCTATTCATATCCTGCTTAGCCGCTATGCCAACCAGGAGGAGATGATTACCGGAACCTTGTTAACTGGACGCAGGCATGAGCAGGTTTCATGCATTGCAGGTCCGTTTGCCAATATGTTTCCGATAAGAACAATGGTAAAGGCCAACTCCAGTTTCAGGGATTTTGCCTTGCAGACGCATCAGACCATGCTTGCCATGATCAAAAATCAGGACTATCCGCTTGAGCAACTATACGAGAACCTCAATCTCCGCCGTGGCGCTGGACGTCATCCGCTGTTTGATGTCAGTTTCTCCGGTTATGCAGGTGGTTTTGCTTTACCTGATCTGCCGGAAGCAACAGTGGAGCACTCTGTAATAGCAACCGGTCAGAGTATGTTTGATCTTGGTATCAGCTACTTTGAAACAGATGTGTCTGTTAGACTTGAATTAAATTACAAGAGACAGTTGTTTGAACCGGAAAGTATCAGAAGATTGGGCAACCATCTGGTTAACCTGTTGTCTCTGCTTGTCAGGCAGCCGGATTTACCGCTGGGAGAGCTTGACTGGCTTGATGATTCAGAAAGAAGGCAACTGCTGTTTGAATTTAATCCCGCCCCAGTTCCTTTGCCCCCCTTTGCCAGCGTTGTGGAGGCCTTTGAACGTAACGTCGCCTCTTTGCCGTCAGAACATCCTGCAATTGTCGCAGTTAACGCCAGTTACAGCTACAGTAAATTTAATGCAAAGGCCAACCAACTGGCCAGATTGCTTCGGAACAAGGGGGTTGGCCCTGACGAGTTGGTAGGTATTCTGGCTGATCGCAGTGCAGAAGTGCCTCTGGCCATGCTTGCAGTGTTGAAGGCTGGTGGAGCCTACACCGCTATTGATCCGAAGTATCCGTCTGACAGGATCAGACATCTGCTTGAAAACTCTGGCACCAGGCTGCTGCTGGGGAATTCCTCAATTATTTCCGGTGACTGGAGTTTTGATGGCGAGCGGCTGGCACTGGATGATCCGATGCTTTATCAGGGGGATGAGAGCAATCTGGAACCTGTATCTGGAAGCAGTAACCTGGCCTACGTGATCTATACATCCGGTTCTACCGGAAACCCTAAAGGGGTAATGATAGAGCATCGTTCAATGGTTAACTTTATGAACTGGTATACCACCTTGCATCAGTTTACCCCTGCTGACCAGAGCGCTGTATTTGCCACCTTCAGCTTTGATGCCTCGGTTGCACAGGTCTGGGCGCCACTGGTTTCAGGGGCTACCCTGCATGTTATCAGCGAAGAACTGCGCCTGTCACCAGCGGATCTGAATGACTATTTTGAGAAACACGGGGTTACTCATGCCCATTTTCCCACCCAGTTTGCTGAACAGTTTATGGCAATGACTGAAAACCGGTCATTAAAGCGAATGGTGGTTGGGGGAGATGCGCTAAGGCAGTATCGGGTGGGCAGTTATAAAATCACCAATGAATATGGCCCCAGTGAAACCACAGTGGCCTCAACCGCCATGCTTGTTGACCGTCAGTATGAACGGGTGCCGATTGGCAAACCTGCCGATAACACAAGGGTCTATATCCTTGATCGCCTGCAGCGTCTTCAGCCTCTGGGTGTGCCTGGTGAAATCTGCATAGCCGGTTCCGGTCTGGCGCGGGGGTACCGTAAAGACCCTGATCTGACCCTGAAGCGATTTGTTGCAGATCCGTTCTTTGCCGGAGAAAAGATGTACAAAACCGGAGATTTGGGGCGCTGGCTTCCTGATGGCAACCTTGAGTTTCTTGGCAGGGTTGATTTTCAAGTCAAGATACGTGGCTACCGGATAGAGTTGGGAGAGATTGAGCAGCAGTTGCTTAAATATCCAGGAATCCGCCAGGTGGTAGTTGTTGATCGCAGCGATGACAGCGGCAACAAGTTTCTCTGTGCCTATTACGAATCAGACAGCGATATTCCGGTTGGAACCCTTAAGCAGGCGCTTGGAAAGGAACTTCCGGAATATATGATTCCAGGCGTGCTGGTGGGGCTGCGCCAGATGCCGATTAACCGTAACGGAAAGATTGATAGAAAGGCGCTTCCGGATCCAATATTCAGCTCTGAAGAGTCAGTGGCGCCGCGTAATCAGACCGAAGAGCTGATTGTTTCTGCCTGGCGTAAGGTACTGAAGGAATGGAAAGGCGGTGTTTATGACAACTTCTTTGAGGTGGGCGGCGATTCGCTCCGTTCAATTGCCCTGGCAGCAGAACTTCAGAAAAATTTTGAGGCAAGGGTCAGTGATATCTTCAGATTACCTACCATAGCCGAGCAGGCGCAAAAACTGAAGCCAGCCAGCGATAACCTTCGCAAGCGGATTCATCGCCTGCGTGAGAGCCTGGCGGCAGCTTCTGTCTTAAGCGCCAGACTTTCCGATAACAAGGCCTTTCAGCAATCAAAACAGCTTTACCACAAGAGAATGCAAGGGGATCAGGCTCTTGATCTGACTGTGCGGCGCAACTACCAACATCTGCTTCTGACCGGTTCAACCGGTTATCTTGGTTGCTATCTTCTAAGAGAGCTTTTGCAAAGTCGTGACTGCATGATAACGGCGCTGGTGCGTGGCGGCAACAGTGATGATGCCTTAAAGAGATTGCGAGGCAAGATGGAGTATTACTTTGGACCAGGCTGTCTTGATAGGTATGGCAATCGTCTGATTGTGCTGGCATCTGATCTGGTAAAGGAGCGGCTGGGTCTTGAACATGATCTCTACGACAAACTTGCCAACCGGATTGACTGCATAATTCACAGTGCAGCCAATGTCAGACATTACGGTTTGTATGAAGAGTTTCATGCCAGCAATGTAGGTTCAACTGAACATCTGCTGGAATTTGCCCGCACAGGCAAGATAAAAGATTTTAACTATATTTCAACCGTATCAACCGGTCAGGGGCTTTCAGAAGGTGAATTTACCCATTTTACCGAGTTTGATCTGGATATCGGACAGAAGCCTAAAGGTGTCTACATACTGACAAAACTGGAAGCGGAAAAGACCGTTGCTGCCGCCCGCAAGACCGGACTTAACACAAATATATTCAGGGTAGGAAACATCTGCTTTGATTCAAACAACGGAATATTTCAGGAAAATATTGAGGAAAACGGATTTTACCAGCAGGTTAAATCATATGCATTGCTGGGGGTTGCACCGCAGGAGGGGGATGAACGGAACCTGACCTTTCCTGATCAATGTTCCACTGCCATTGTTACCCTGTTTGATCTGGCAGCAGTTGCCAACCAGATATTTCACCTGAGTAACCCGCACAGGGTCAGGCTTTCCAGTTTTATGAGACAGCCAGGGCTTAATCTGAATATTCAAGCCCTGCCGCTGGATAACTTTCTTGAGCTATTGGCCGAAAGATTTGATCTGGAGCCTTTCCATCAGCCGATTGAGCGTTTGATGCTACATCAGGGGTGGCTTGAGAAAGACCCTTCAGCAGTGCCTCTTCCGATTGTCACTGAGACAGAGCGAACCGATCGCTTGCTTGAAATGGCCGGTTTTACCTGGTCAGTGCCTGATGCAGCGGCAATGCGCCCGATGATCCTGGAAGCAATAAAGCAGAGACGCATGTTCCTGAAGAAGATGTATATCTTTGGTTTGCTTGATGATGCGGAACTGGATGAGCTTTCCCTTGCCTGCCGTCCGGTATGGTTGCAGGCTGAAGACACTATTTCTACAGAAGGTGAGGAGATGCAGCATATCTACGCACTGATGAGTGGACATCTTGAAGTCAGCAAGGTGTCAGCAGAGGGTTGGGCCGGCACGATCCGTGTTATGGGAGCAGGAGAACTGGTTGGCAAGGACCCTCTGCTGCACCAGCTTCCTGCTGCTTCTACCGTAAACGCCCTGTTTGATGGGGCTGCCCTGCTGGAATTTGAACTTGAACGTCTGCAGAGGTTTCTGAATACATCACCCCGTTTTGCGCTGGGACTCGCAAAGAATTTGAGTCAGATGGTAAACCGTCTGGAGTCCCTGTTTGTAAGTATGCGCTAAATGAATGTCAGCGGGTTTTCACCTGGCCCTGGTGCCCCTTCTGTTTTTACACTTAAAATCAGGCTGCCTCCTGATGAAAGCCTGATTAAAGAGCTTAAGGCCGGATGTTGTCAGAGGAGGATTAAGAAGTCAGTCCAGCTAAGATGTATGGGCGATAAGGCGAGAACCCTCGGGGCAGGGTGGTTGCTTGGTTATGCAGTCAACATTGTGACAGGGTTTGAAGGGATAGTTGCTGAGGAGTCGGATGCTTCTGGCAGACCGCTGCTGTCAGCATTTCCAGAATTGTATGTCTCGCTTGCGCACAGCGGTCCATACATTGTTTGCGCACTATCCCCGTTTCCCTGTGGCATTGATGTTGAAAAGGGCAGTCCAGAGCTGATTCGGCTGGCAGAAATGTTTCTTTCTCCTCTGGAATACCAGCAGAGCAGGACTGTTGAAAGAGGCAACCTTGAAGCATGGCTGCTTGATGTCTGGACTATGAAAGAGGCATATCTGAAGGCAAAAGGCACAGGTCTGCTGACTGAGCCTGCAAAGGTTACAATCCGGATTGATGGTTCTTCTCTGCATGTAAATGACGGCTCCACCCCCTGTGCAGGATTGTGCTGGTCTGCTTATCGCCAGCAACTTGAAGGGGGATACAAACTGGCCCTCTGCTGGAGCAATCAGATTTGAAGCAGCCAGCCGATGAGTTGGCGGTCTTTGTAAAATCAACTGGCAGATATTATCAATTGAACAGTGTTCTTTTTTT
>DYNH01000088.1 GCA_020721175.1 Trichlorobacter lovleyi
TCTATCTGAACCTGACAAAGGCCGGAAAATCTTTCCGGCCTTCTCTGTATCTGTAAAGAGGGGTGATCAAAAATCAGGCAGGCTTTTTGCTTTCATCATTTTGGCTGTCAGGCTCTTTTGGCTGCCCGGTTGTGGCATACTCAGGATTGGCAGCCTGTTTTTTCTTGATAAGTTCATCAACCTCAACCTTGCGAGACTCTTCCTGAACGTTCTTCTGAAAGTCTTCAGAGGCCTTTTTAAACTCTGCCAGTCCCTTGCCAAGTGATTTGGCCAGTTCCGGCAGTTTGTGGGGGCCGATGACAATCAGGGCAATAACCATTATGACAATAAGTTCCGGCATGCCTATTCCAAACATTATCTTCTCCTGAAAAGTGTTCGATAAATACTGACCCATTAAAACGTTAATCAGGGCTGTATGGCAACAAAAAAATGTGGTGCTTGTCCTCTGCTGGCAATGTGCTAGTATGCTTAAAAAATAATCAGCTGTGACTAATTTATGATCAGGAGACCCTGGTGCTACTGCTTCGTCCTCTTGCAATTGCGGGTTTAGTGCTGCCGCATAATCTTCTGCTTGCTCCACTTGCAGGCATCACCAATCATGTTTTCAGGCTGATCTGCAGAGAAGAAGGGGCGGCGCTGGCCTTTACCGAGATGGTCAGCGTCAACGGCATGGTTCGTGAAGGTAAAAAAACACTGGAGTTGCTGACAAGCTCTTCAGCGGATCGTCCTCTGGGAGTACAGATTTTCGGCGAGTCTGCCGAGCTTCTGGCCAGGGCTGCTGAAATGGTGGCTGATCAGGCAGATCTGCTGGATATCAATATGGGCTGTCCGGTGCGCAAGGTGGTGGGAACAGGCGCAGGCAGCGCCCTGCTCAAAGATACGGCACAGATACGTGCTATTGTCAGATCGGTACGCAAAGCCACTAAACTGCCTCTGACCATCAAGATTCGCAGCGGTTGGGAGTGCGGTGACAATACCTGGCTGGAGGTGGGGCGGATTGCCGAGGCAGAAGGGTGTGATGCCATTACACTGCATCCACGCAGCCGAGCCCAGATGTTTAACGGAAAAGCCAACTGGCTGCAGATTGCTCAATTAAAGCAGACAGTGAAGATACCGGTCATCGGTAGCGGCGATCTGTTTACCCCTGAAGACTGCCGAAGAATGCTGGCTGAGACCGGCTGCGATGGCCTGATGCTGGCGAGGGGAGCACTGGGTAATCCCTGGATTTTCCGGCAGACCCAAGAACTGCTTGAGGGGAGGCCGGTAACACCAGTCACTCCGGATGAGCGGGTGACAATGGCCGAGAGGCATCTTGACCTGTTCATTTCGTTTACTGGTGAGGCAATTGCCGTGCGGGAGATGAAAAAACACCTGGGATGGTACATCCATGGCATACCGGGAGCGGCTGCTTTGCGCAGGGCCATCAATACTGCCCATGACAAAGCGGCTCTACTGGCAGTAATTGCCCAGATCACGGATGGAGGAGTTTGATACTACAGTGCATACAGAGTTGAGTGGATATGCCCTGACAGTGCTTGACAGTGTGGGGGACGGGGTGATTGTGATCAGCCGGGAAGGGCTGGTTACGCTGATGAACCCTGCTGCCGAGGAGATGACGGGTCGTTCCCGGCGCCAGATGCTGAGAGCTGCTTTCAAGGATTCCTTTGCATCTGAACCTGTTCTGGTTGAAATGGTTGAGCGGACTTCTGCAACCGGTGTTTCTCTTTCTGATCAGGATAATGTGATTCTGTATCCATCCGGACGGGTGATTCCTGCCAATGCCACCACCTGCCCGCTACTGAGGTCTGACGGTGAGGCGATCGGTGTGATCCTTACCCTGCGTGATCTGACCTCTATTCGAGAACTGGAAGCCGCTGTCAGACAGGCTGACCGTCTTTCAACCCTGGGTACCCTGGCAGCAGGTCTGGCCCATGAGGTGAAAAACCCTTTAGGGGGTATAAAAGGAGCGGCGCAACTGCTTGAGCGGGAGCTTGATGTTGACAGTGACTTGCTGGAATATCCGCGAGTTATGATCCGTGAGGCGGAACGGATTGACAAGATTATCCGTCAGCTTCTGGAACTTGCATCACCCCGTGGGCCGCGCTACCAGCCGGTGAACCTGCATATGGTGCTGGGGGATATAATTCTGCTCCAGCGTGAGTCGGCAGGCAGCCGGGAAGTTTCCATTTCCACCGGGTTTGACCCCAGCATCCCGCCAATCATGGCGGATGAGGCCCAGTTGACCCAGGTCTTTCTGAATCTGATCCGTAACGCCCTGGAAGCGATGCCGGAAGGGGGGCGTCTGACCGTGACCAGTCGTGTGCTGGCGGAATATCAGCTTGCCCGCAATGAAAACCGTTCCCGTATGGTGTCGGTGGAGGTGGCTGATACCGGTCCAGGAATACCGGCAGAAAATTTGCCCAAGGTAGGGACGCCGTTTTTCAGCACCAAGGATACCGGTACCGGCCTGGGGCTGGCCATCTGCCAGAAGATTGTTGCCGACCATCGCGGTATGCTCAAGATTGAATCAAAACCGGGACAGGGAACCAGAATCAGCGTGGTATTGCCGCTGATCCAGTCACCTGCAAAAGGATAGGAGAAACTATGGGGTTGCATCGGATACTGGTGGCTGATGACGAAGAGAGCATGCGCTGGGTACTTTCCAAGGCGCTGCGTAAAAAAGGGTATTCGGTTGATCTGGCTGCCGATGGCAATCAGGCATTGAGTCAAGTGCGGGAACAATCTTACGACCTTGTAATCGTCGATATAAAAATGCCCGGCATGGGCGGGCTGGAGTTTCTGGATAAAGGACGTGAGCTGCGGCCTGACCTGCTGGTGGTGGTGATGACTGCCGAGGCCAGTATGAAGAACGCGGTTGAGGCGATGAAGCGGGGTGCCTATGATTATATCACCAAGCCATTTGACCTGGAAGTTATTGATGCCATTATTGAAAAGGTCAGCCGGGCACGGGATGTCAGTAATCAGGTTACCTTGCTGAAACAGGAGTTGAAAGACCGCTATCAGGTAGAAAAGAATATCATTGGAAATTCCACAGCCATGCAGGAGGTGTACAAGACCATTGGCAAGGTGGCGGGCAGTGATATTACGGTGCTGATCCAGGGAGAATCAGGTACCGGTAAGGAACTTATCGCACGGGCGATCCATTTCAACTCAACCAGACTAGGCAAGCCCTTTGTGGCGATCAACTGTGCTGCCATTCCGAAAGATCTTTTGGAGAGCGAGTTGTTTGGCAGTGAACGGGGCGCTTTTACCGGTTCTACTGAACGGAAAGCAGGCAAGTTTGAACAGGCCAACCATGGCACCATCTTTCTGGACGAGATCGGCGACATGCCGCTGGATCTGCAGGCAAAGATCCTGCGGGTTCTGCAGGAACAGGAGATTACCCGGATCGGCGGCTCCCAGAATATTGGTGTTGACGTCAGGGTGGTGGCTGCAACCAATCATGAGCTGCAGGAGCGGGTTCGCAACCGGGAGTTTCGGGAAGACCTCTACTACCGTTTGAACGTGGTGCCGATCAACCTTGCGCCCCTGAGAGAACGACGGGAAGACATTCCCTCTCTGGTAGGCTATTTTCTTGAACGGGCCTGCGCAGAGCTGGAAATACCAACCAAACAGTGTGCCCCTGAGGCGATGGAACTGCTCTGCAGCTACTCCTGGCCCGGCAACGTGCGGGAACTGGAAAACACCATCAAGCGTGGTGTCATCCTTTCCGGTGACCAGCTTCTTACTACGGCTGATTTTGGCAGCCTGACCAACCGCCAGGAAACGATCCACGCCATGCCGCAGGAACAGTCTCTGGAAGCGTTGGTGGAGGCAAAATTGCGTAGCTCAATGAATGGTATTGAAAATCTTGACAAGGGCGATATCTATGATCGGGTACTGGAACAGGTGGAACGCCCCCTGATTCGTTATGTACTTGAGAAAACAAGGGGTAATCAGGTCAGAGCGGCTGATATTATGGGGATCAACCGTAATACGTTAAGGAAAAAAATCAGCGAGTTGGGGATAACAGTCAAGAAAGATTAAAACTTTTGCGATGGCATCATTCTTAGTGGACACGTCTTGTGTTTTACAGGTTAAGATGAACCCGCATGGCATCATTGATCCGCGACTGCAGGATTGTATCAGAAACATCCCTCAAGCAGAGTATCAGGCGCTGTTTTGAGATTGTTCTGATTTGGTGGGCAAGTACAATTGAATCAGAATCCAGGCAGGCGACTCCTTTTTTCAACAGAACCTCATTGGGGTAGAGTGTGCGCCCCTTTTTCAGTGATGTTAAGGGAAGAACAGTAACGACCGGCATGATTGTGTTTGTTGTTTCATCACTTATTACCAGGACAGGACGCCTTCCCTGTTGTTCCGAACCGATCACCGGATTTAAATCCGCCATGAACACAGACCATTTGTGGCTCATGGCGCTGTATCCAGGTCGGCATGCTCAAACGCCTGATTAATCTCCATGACATCAGCCATAAAAAGGGCATCTTTGCCTGCAGCGAGTAGCGCATTTTTGATTTTATCTTGTCGCATACGTGCAAGCTCTTCACGGATGGAACGTTCTACAAAGGCGCTGAGTGACTTGATGTGGTTTGTCTTTACAAAGTCACGAGCGTCCTGCAAGACGCTATCATCTATGGCAAAGGTTGCTTTCATTGGCTACCACTTTCTGTATGTCATTTTGTACCAAATTTATGCCATCTATTTGTGTGGTGTCAAGCTATTGTTGTTCATCTGTTTTCATCCCAGCACATACTTTAGCACCTGACTGTGACGCTCAAGCACAGCCAGGGCAGGCAGGTCTGATTTGTAGGCGATGAACGGCACCCCGGCAGCTGCGGCAGCCTGCATGTCTACAGCGCTGTCACCAACAAAAACCGCTTCTGCCGGGGTGATATGATAATGTTCCAGCACCTTCAGCAGCGGTTCAGGATGGGGTTTGGGGTTTGCCACCTTGCCGGCGGTCATGACGCAGCCGAAGAACCCTTCAAGGCCAAAGTCCTCAATGATCATCTCCATGGATGAAGCCCGGTTGGTGCAAATTGCCAGCTCAACATGTTCCTTCAGCCGGGTCAGGGTTTCAACCAACTCCTCTTCCCGGCGCATGTAGGGCATTAATTCCTTGTACCGGATGGTCTTGCCGATGGCCAGGGCCTGCTCCTTCTGCGGATCATTGCCAAAAAAATGTTCAATCACATCCAGGTAGGAAAAGGTGTGCAGCACCCGTTCTGATTCAGTGCAGAGCCGGTTGATTTCTGGCCGGCCCAGGCCGGCCATGATCCGGTTATAGAAGATGTAATTTGATTCGATCGAATCCAGGATTACCCCGTCACAGTCGTAGATGACCGCCTTGTAGCGTGCTGTCATGATGCTTCCTCTTCCCGCTTTTGCGCCTTTGCCAGAAACTCATCCCATTCCATCGGCAGCAGATATTTTTTGCGGCTGTTACACTCTCTGCAGGATGGCACCACATTGTTACGGCTGGCCTTGCCGCCACGGGTTACCGGTACAATGTGGTCCATGGTCAGCTCTTCCGGCAGAAATCGCTCGCCGCACCAGTGACAGAGACCCAGAGCTATGCGGTTCTTCCACCAGCGACTTTTACGGAGCTCCCGTGATTTTTCCCGCTCACGCTTGACATCATCTTCCGAGATTTCAATGATGAAGCTATCCATGTTCAGGCCAATTCCGCGATGGTTGCGCCATCACGCCCTTCATGGGGTTCACCGGGACGGAATGATGTTACCTGGGGATGTCTGCCCAGAAATTCACGAACTGCCCGCAGCAGGGCTCCGGTGCCGATGCCGTGAACAATCCTGATCTCCCGTTGTCCTGCAAGCACGGCTTGGTCAATGAACCCTTCCAGGCTGGTCAGGGCATCTTCTACCCGTGTGCCAATCAGGTTGAGTTCAGAGGCGCAAGGGGCAAGGGACAAGGGGCAAGAAACTGCCGGTCTGCTTTTGTCTCGCTGCGTCTTGCCTCCTGATGTCTGCCCCTGTTTTGGTGCCAGCCCATGCAGGGGCACTTCCAGCTCAAGGCTGCCAGCCCGTACCCTGGCTTTCTGACGTGTCAGATCAACGCTGACAATGCTGGCATCACGCCCCAGGGATCGAACATGTACTACCGAACCTGGTTTCAGGGCCTTGGCATCAGGTGGCTGCTGATCTGACGGCGCAAAGGCAGCCTCCAGCTCTTCAGCCCGTTCCCGCAATCTTCCGGCAGTTTCCTTGCGGCGATCCTGCCTGAACTGATCCAGTAGCTGGTTCAGCTCACGGCGGGCTGCGGTCACGGTGTCCCGTGCCTCCTGGCGTCCCTTCTCAATCGTCTCCTGTCGCAGCAACGTCAGACCTGCTTCCTGCTGCAGCAGTGCAGCAGCCATAGCCTCAAGCCGTTGACGTTCAGCCTGCTGGCCGTTCAGTTCCTCTGTCAAGGCGTTTCGCTTCTGACGCAGTTCGTCAATGATACCGGCAAAAGCGGTGCCGGTATCACCCAGCAGTTCTCGTGCAAACTGCAGTACTGATTCCGGCAGGCCATAGCGCCGGGCTGTCTCCAGGGCATGGGATTGTCCCGGTTCGCCCATCACCAGCCGATAGAGTGGCGTCCAGGTGGAACTGTCAAACTCCATTCCGGCATTCTGCATGCCTTCGGTACGCTGGACGAAACCGACAATCTCGGTCAGGTGGGTGGTGGCCAGTACAACCGCGCCCCGGCTTTGCAGCTCATGCAGTATACCGCATCCGATGGCGGCACCTTGCAGCGGTTCCGTACCGGTGCCCAGTTCATCCAGCAGCACCAGACTACGGGGGCCAGCCTGTTCCAGAATGCAGACTATGGCAGCAATATGGGCTGAAAAGGTGGAGAGGCTCTGCTCAATGGATTGGTCATCACCGATATCAACCAGCAGTCCATCAAGCAGGGGAATGGTTGAGGAAGGAGAGGCCGGAACCGGCATGCCGGAAAGGGCCATGGCGGTAATCAGCCCGACGGTCTTGAGTGCGATGGTTTTTCCACCGGCGTTGGGGCCGCTGATAGCCAGTACACGATTTTCCTTGCCCATCTCCAGATCCAGCGGCTGCACCGGAGCGGCATCTTTTTTATCGACACGCATACTTAACAGGAGCGGATGACGGGCTGACAACAACCGCAACTGGCCATTCTGGTTTAATTCCGGTACAGCCATGTTGAATTTTTCAGCAAATCCGGCAATGCAGTCCAGGCGGTCCAGTTCCACCAAGGTACTGAAACAGGCCCCGATCCGGTCGGCATCCTCACGAATCCAGGCGGAGAGCTGCCGAAGAATACGGATCTCTTCAGCCTTCTCCTCAGCCGATAGATTTTCAAGTTCATTGACAAAGGGGATGATCTCCAGCGGTTCCATGAAGGCGGTTTCACCGGATGATGAAACGTCATGCACCACACCCGGCACCATTCCCTTTGAATCCATCCGTACCGGGATCACCCAGCGGCCGGAACGGATGGTGATAAAGTCATCCTGTAGAAAGATAGCGGTTTCGTGTTTGCGTACAAACTCTTCCAGTTTTTTTCGAACCCGCGCCGCCAGAACACGTTTGGCCTTACGGATCTCGGCCAGTTCCCGTGAGGCACTATCCAGGATGGTACCCTCATCATCAAGGGTGGCAGAAAGTGGTTCAAGGATGTCACTGAATGCAAGCGGAAACGGGCTCAGCAGTTTCAGGGCCGGGACATCGTCGCGTGGGCCCAGCTGTTTAAAAAGTTCGGCCAGTGAGCTGAGTACCGGGATGAACTCAAGCAGTTCGAAGGGGGAGAGTATGGCGCCCACGGGACGGACGGACTCGAGTAACGGGCGAATATCGCAGAAACGGCTGATCCGGAGGCTGATTCGCTGGCGCAGCAAACTGCGGATTTCTTCAATCCGTTGCCAGTTGATATGGATCTCTTCAGGATTGGAGGATGGCTGCATGGCCATGAGGGAAGAGATGCTGGCTTCGCTGCGGGCAGAAGCGGAGACAAGCTGCAGTACTTTGTTAAATTCAAGACGGCATAGGGTTGTGTGAGTAATCATGTCGATTCGAGGTTCTGTTGTCTGGTTGTAGTACGACGTCGGCGGCGATTTTTCTGTTTACGGATCTTGCTGTTCTTTTCATCTTCAGTGGCGGGTAGTCCGCGGCTGCGAGCGATTTTATCCAGCAGTTCGCGGCGTGCCAGAAAGCGGTTTAATGATTGACTTCGTTCACGGTCACAACGGGCCTCGATACCCGTGGGCAGATGGCGAACCTGGACGGCGCTGGAAGTCTTGTTAACATGCTGACCACCTTTGCCTGATGAGCGGACAAAGCGTTCTTCCAGCTCGTCCTCGCAGACCCCGAGTTCGGCCATGCGGGATACAAGCCACTGATTTTTCTGGTCACTTACGGCAAAGGAAGGGCTTGCCATTACCCCAGGGCCGTCTGCCAGTTAAAGGCCTTCATCTGGGCCTGCATGACGGTCTGGTAGGGGATTGCCAACCCCCCCAGAAGTTGTGATACCGTCACAAAATCGACCTGTTCCAGGGCCTCGGCCAGTGCGAGCAGATTGCCGTAAACTCCCTCCCGGCTCACCAGTGCCTGTTGCACCTCATCAGACAGGTTCAGCTCTTCGGCGATCTGCTGCATCGGAATATCATAGAGTGATTCCAGCAGCGAGAGGATACCGGTCATAAAGGCCTGGTCAGGCGCTTCACGGTTACCACGCAGGCGGGGGCAGGCTGCTGCCATCTGTTCCATAAAACCGCCCCGTACAGCCGCCATCTCAACCAGCGGATTCTCTGTGGCATGGCTGTCATCCGTAGCAAACAATGCCAGCTGAACCCAGCGTTTAATCTGCGCCCTGCCCAACATGCTGATGGCGTGCCGTACGGTCTGGATTTTCTGCAGCCCGGCAAAAGAAACCGAGTTAACCAGCAACAAGAGTTTATACGTCAGGCCAGGACTGCTACGGAAGGTTTTTTCAATCTCTTCGATATCAGAATCGTCCATCATCTGGCGCATCAGCTTCAGCAGTGCTGCGCCGCCTTCGTCAATCTTCTTCTTTTCGATGACCGCCGGCTTGGCAAAATAATATCCCTGGAAGTAGTCAAAGCCCAGATCAAGACACTTGAGGAATTCCTCCTTGCTTTCCACTTTTTCAGCCAGCAGCTTGAAGGGATAGTTACGGTAACATTCAATAGTGGCTCCCAGCGTGTCCACCGGCGTTGCCATCAGGTCAACCTTTACAATTTCAACAATCTGATACAACTCTTCATAGACAGGGTCATAGTCATGGTCATCAAGGGCCAGGGTAAATCCGGCCTCTTTCAGCTCACGGCACCGTTCAATCAGCATTGGTGTTACTTCAAGGGTTTCCAGCAGCTCCAGTACCACCATCTCTCTGGGCAACAGTTCCAGAGAATCGCTCATCAAGATGTCCAGTTCAAGGTTGATGAAGCCCAGATGTTTTCCGAGAATCTGCTGGATCCCGAATCCGGCCAGGGTGTTAAGAATTACGCTGGCAGTGGCCTGGGAAGCATCGTTGACACTGGCAGCATCAAGGGATTGGGCAGAGCGGAACAGCAGCTCATAGGCGCAAATCTGTTCATCACGATTCAGTATCGGCTGACGTCCGATCAGATATTTTTGTTCGCTCTGTTGCATATAATCCGGTTCCAGCATGTAGAGGGGTAGACGCCTGTAGACAGGTTGTTAACTATACGTCATCTTCCTGATTAGTGCAATCAGTGCCGCACGCGGTCAAAACACTGCTGGATCTGTTGCTGAACGCCTGAATGCGTGGTATATGACAAATCCATGAAACATCAGTTTTATTCCAGAGGTACCGTGTAGTGACTGTTTCATTTGTGCGCAGATTGTGGGTACTGTTTTCCGCCTGTGTTGTCGGGCTCTACGCCTCTGGCCTGAACCGTCTGAACGTGCGGGGTGGGGAACATATCCCCGGTTCCGGCGGGGTGCTGCTGGCTTCAAACCATATCTCGGCCTACGAGACAATTTTTCTGCCCTGGGCCGTGTTGCGCAGCCATCCCCTGCAGATGCTCTGGGCTCCGGCCAAGGAAGAGCTGTT
>DYNH01000089.1 GCA_020721175.1 Trichlorobacter lovleyi
GTTCGTCCCCGATATCAACCAGAATTGAATCAAAAAGCGGGATAGATGAAGATGCAGAAGCGGGGACTGGCATACCGGACAGAGCCATTGCAGTAACAAGCCCAACTGTCTTTAACGCTATGGTTTTTCCGCCGGCGTTAGGGCCACTTATAACAAGCAGATGCATCAGATGATCAAGCTCAAGGTCAAGCGGCTGCACAACTGTTGTGTCGAAGTTATCAGCCCTGATTACAAGCAATAGCGGATGGCGCGCAGATGAGATGCGTAACAGTCCGTTCTGATTAAGCTCAGGGACAGACATTGAAAACTTTTCAGCGAATACAGCCAGACTGTTAAGCCTGTCCAGTTCAACCAGAGTGTTGAAACAGGAGCGGATCTGTTCTGCATCCTCTCTGATCCAGGCTGAAATCTGTCGCAGAATACGGATCTCTTCTGCCTTTTCTTCGGCAGACAGATTCTCAAGTTCATTTACAAACGGAATAATCTCCAAAGGCTCCATAAATGCTGTCTCACCAGATGAAGAAACATCATGCACAACACCGGCGATCATCCCTTTGGAGTCCATTCTTACGGGAATTACCCACCTGCCAGATCGGATCGTTATGAAATCATCTTGCAAAAAGATTGCGGTTTCATGTCTGCGAACAAAATCTTCCAGTTTTTTGCGGACCCGGGTTGCCAGGGTACGTTTTGCCTTGCGTATCTCAGCCAGTTCCCTTGAGGCACTGTCCAGAATATTCCCTTCTTCATCAAGAGTTGCCGAAAGAGGCTCAAGGATGTCGTCGAATGCAACAGGAAACGGGGATAGCAGTTTAAGGGCAGGGATATCTTCACGTGGGACCAGTTGTCTTTCAAGTTCAGCCAGTGAGCCAAGCACAGGTATGAACTCCAGTAACCCGTCAGTAGGCAGAATGGCGCCATTGGGTCTCACGTAGTCAAGCAGCGGACGTATATCGCTGAAACGGCTGATTCTGAGGCTGATCCGCTGGCGTATCAGCTCCCTGATCTCCTCGATCCTCTTAAAGTTGACTCTTATCTCTTTGGGACAGGATAAAGGTCTCATGGAAAGAACCGCCCTGGCACCAACCTCACTGCTGGCAAGGCGTGAAACGGCTTGCAGAACCTTGTAAAATTCAAGACGGTTAAGTGTGGTATCTGAAATCATATAGTATCGTTGGAAGGTTGCATTTTTTTGGCTGTACGACGGCGACGACGGTTTTTCTGTTTACTGGCGCGGGCAGCTTCAACTGTTTTTGCAGTTGAAAGTCCATGCCCCACGGCAATCTTATCCAGCAGTTCCCGACGTGCCATAAAGCGGTTAAGTGATTGACTTCGTTCATTGCCATAACGGGCTTCAAGACCGGTAGGCAGATGGCGAACATGAACAGCGCTGGATGTTTTGTTAAGGTGTTGTCCACCTCTACCGGATGAACGGATAAACCGCTCTTCCAGATCATCTTCAATGACACCCAGCTCTGCCATTCTGGCTATCAACCATTGATTTTTCCGGTTGCTGACAGCAAAGACAGGGCTTGTTGCCATCAAGCCATTCCGGACTGCCAGTTATATGACTTCATCTGGGCTTCAAAAACAGCACTGTAGGGTACAGACAGGTGACTGAGCAGTTCAGCGGCCTTGCCAAAGTTTAACTTCTCAATCGCCTCGGCAAGGGAGAGTAGTTGTCCGTAAGAACCTGAACGATTTAAAAGCGCCTGTTTTACCTCTTCAGAAAGATTCAGTTCAGCGGCAATCTGATCCATCGGTATGTCGTACATCACCTCCAGAAGTGAAAGGATACCGGTCATAAAGGCCTGTTCCGTTGCCTCTTGGTTGCCCCTAAATTGCGGGCTGACTGATGCAATCTGTTCCATAAAACCACCCCGGACTGCTGCCATGTCCATTAGAGGGTTTTGAGTGGCATCGCCGTCAACTGTGGCAAAAAGGGTTAGCTGTATCCATCTTTTTATCTGCTGGCGTCCCAGCATACTGATAGCATGACGTACAGTCTGGATCTTCTGCAAACCTAAAAACGAAACCGAATTTACAAGAAGCAGCAGTTTGTACGTCAGTCCGGGACTGCTGCGGAAAGTCTTTTCGATCTCCTCAATCTCATCTTCATCCATCATCTGACGCATCAGCTTTAAAAGGGCAGTGCCACCTTCATCAATTTTCTTTTTTTCAATTACAGAAGGTTTGGCAAAGTAATAACCCTGAAAGTAATCAAACCCCAGCTCAAGACACTTTAGAAATTCATCCTTGCTCTCAACCTTTTCAGCCAGCAGCTTCAGGGGATAGTTACGAAACTTTAGAATGGAGGGATGAAGGGTGTCTACCGGTGTGGCCATCAGATCCACTTTTACTATTTCAACAATATTGTAAAGTTCTTCATACCTGGGTGCGTATTCATGATCATCAAGGGCAAGGACAAAACCTGCCTCTTTCAGTTCTCTGCAGCGTTCAATCAACTGTGGTGTAACCTCAAGTGTCTCCAGCAGTTCCAGAACCACCATATCCTTTGGAAGCAGTTCTATCGTGTCGCTCATCAGAATATCAAGCTCAAGGTTTATGAACCCCGGATGATTGCCAAGAATCTGCTGGATACCAAAGCCGGAAATTGTGTTAAGGATAACACTTGCCGTTGCCTGTGAGGCATCACTTACATTTGCGGAACTGAGTGATTGGGCGGAGCGGAAAAGCAGTTCATATGCGCAAATCTGCTCATTACGGTTCAGAATCGGTTGACGACCGATCAGGTATTTTTCTTCAATCTTTTGCATATAAATTGTTTTCTTCTTTAGTAATTGTCTCAAACAGGAATTTCTATTTATTATTATACTTCATCTATAACTCAAGTCAATCAGTGCTGCTAAATCATCAAAAATACCCTGGGTTATTGCTGAACAGCAGATTGCATGTTATAAACTTTAGCATATAAAAATCAGTAGTTGTGTTTTTTAAAGAGGTGTCGAAGTGAAAGCTTCATTCATACAACGTTTCTGGGTGACTTTTTCTATTTATGTTGTTGGTATATATGCATCTTTAATCAATCAGATGAAGGTGAAGGGAGCCAGTCATATCCCACATTCCGGTGGTGTCTTGCTGGCATCTAACCATATCTCGGCATTTGAGACCATTTTTCTCCCCTGGGCAGCCTTGAGAACAAATCCGTTTCAAATGCTCTGGGCTCCGGCCAAAGAAGAGCTGTTCAAGAAAACATTTCAACGACTTGTTTATACGTCTTGGGGGGCTTTTCCGGTACGTCGGGGCAGGGATGTAAAGGCAGGAAAAGTATTGAATGAACTTTTGAAGGATCAAAAGGTGATGCTTTTTCCGGAAGGCACCCGTCACAGGGATGGGAAGTTGGGACAAGGAAATCGTGGAGTGGGAAAGCTGATATTTGATACCAGACCAGTTGTGATTCCAACAGCCCTGATAGGCCTTAATCACTGGAAATTTCCCAGTATGGGGGCAAAGGGAGCCATAGTCTTTGGACCACCGATTATTTTTGATGACCTCTTTGCCATGAATGACAGCAAGGAAACCCACCAACTGATCGTAGAGCGGGTTATGGAGTCAATCGCCGAACTTTTAAAGCAGGAAGGGGTATATGTCGGAAGAGCAGACAAGTAAAGGGCAAGGGGCAAGGGGCAAGGGGCAAGGCACAGAGAACGAGGGACAAGGGGATATGTCTGAAGTCCCACGCAAAGCGCTTCCGAAGGTTGATATCTTTTGCGATGGCGCCTGCAGCGGTAATCCCGGACCAGGTGGATACGGCACCATCCTGCGTTATCGTGACAAAGAAAAAGAACTTTCAGGAAATGAGCGGGATACCACAAATAACCGGATGGAACTTACAGCAGCTCTTGAAGGGCTGCGTCAGTTAAACAGGCCTTGCAAGGTATTCATAACCACTGATTCCCAGTATCTGGTTAACGGAATGACCAAATGGCTGGCAGGCTGGCAAAAAAATGGCTGGAAAAACGGTAAAAAAGAACCGGTTGCCAACCGGGACCTGTGGGAACTGCTGATTGAAGCTGCCAGCCGCCATCAGGTTGTATGGAACTGGGTGCGCGGACATGCAGGTCACGCTGAAAATGAACGTTGCGATACCCTGGCAAGAAATGCAATCAGTTCGATGAACTCTCCGGACTAGTACCCTGTAAAACAAAACGTTCGCACAATGCAGGCCGGAAGAAGCAAAGCGAATCCGGCAACGAGGCTTTTTTATGAAAGATTTTGAGGCAGAAGTAGGCATTAAAGATATCATTGAGTTTTATATCAAGATAAACGACAGTGCGCGCACCAAGAGTGATATGGCCAAGATGTCGGCTAAAGACAAGGCTTCGGCGTTCACACTTATATCACAATCCAACGCTTCCCGCGAATTCAAGATTGAGATAGCCAGATATTTTGTAAATGACCTTGACTTTCACATTCGCCGCAAGGCGGAGCTGATACTGGAATCTCTTATTCCAGGCTGGGTTGCTGATCCTGCCTCCAATATTCTTCAGGTGCTTCGTTCCGCAGAAAACAAGGGCCCTGCCAGGCGAAATGCCGCTGTTCGTTTTTTATTCGGGATTGTAGATGCCGATTCACTCCGGATAACGCTTACCAGCCTGCTTTCCAGCCGTAACCGATCTCATATTGCAGAGATTGTAGAAATCGTAGAGCAGTATATTCTGGCATCTGAGGATGAACCGGAACAGGTCAAGATATTTAATGCCTGTCTGGACATCGTGTTGTCTGATGAGATTGAGATGTCAGCTAAACACCATGCAACAAATCTGCTGTCAGTCTTTTTCAAAAAAGTGGCTACCACCGCTTTGGGGGCGCATTTAAAGGCCAAATACATAGAAAAACAGGTTGAAAAAGGGGAGAGTGTCTATCGTTTCCTGTGTAGTGGCTCTACTGGCCTGACAGCAAGCTACCTGGAAGACCTGATACGCCCGTTGCAGGACGCCGGCACTGCTTATCAACTTAAGATGTTAACTTATTTCAGATTTGTTCTGGATAAACTCTGGGATGAAGAAGAGATTGGTTCTATTATTGACACCTGGCCTGATAGCTGGGAACCGGAAGAGATCAACAGGGTGGATAAGGCAAAGATGTTTAGAAGTATAATACTGAAGCATGTTGAAGAACTATGGGATTACGTTACTGACGAAGATGTCAAAGATGCAGTTATGGCTGTTGTTTATAGCGGTCATCAGGTTAAGAATGATCTGTTTGCCACAATCAGGGCCAATCTGAGTGGTGGTACCTTCTCGGATAAGGCAACAGACAAAATGGCCAGGGTGCTTTACTGTTTTCTAAAGGCTGATCAGCAGGAATCATTGCGTTTACAGGCAGCTAACCTGCTTCTTTTTAACCTTACAGACAAACGGTACCACCTTGCAGCATTATCTTATTTGCAAGAGTATATTGAAAAAAGTTCGCTCAACTATGCTGAGCAGAATAGTCTGATAACCGGACTTATTAAGTTCGCAGATGCTGCCGGGGATGATGAGAGCAGGTTGATTACATGGTTTCTTGTCTTTCTTGAAGATCCGTTAAGGCTTGAAGATGAAGATTGCCAGAAGCAAGTGCTTGCTAAATTAAGGGCTGTGGTTGAAAAAGAACAATTTACCGATGTTTCCCGTGAAAAGATATCAAAGGCCCTGACAACTTACAAAAACAGCCCGAACATCACAGAAAAATCAAGAAAAGCTGCTGCGTATCTACTTCTGAGATTACAGAATCCGAATAAAAAACCAACCTGGGAGATGATAAAAAGGCTTTAAAATCTGGATTCCGGCTAAAAACTGCCGGAATGCAAGCACTAATTCTACTTTGCAACCAAGATGATACTTATTTCTGGCTAAACCTCCGAGGTATTAAAACCTCGGAGGTTTGAAGATGTCACATTAAACGCAAATTGGAATTAAATAGTTACCGATAAGATTTACAAGTGAACTTGACAACAGGCTTTTAAAGCGTAATAATTCCTAACAAATAATGAAGATGGGAGTGCAGTTGTGGACATATCCCAACAAAAAAAACAGCTTCATCAAATGATGGAACAGTATGTATTAACATGCCGTAAGGCAGGTTTGAAGGTTACCCACCAGAGAACTGAAATTTACCGCAACTTGTTGATGCTGCCAGATCATCCAACCGCTGAAAACCTGCATAAAAGACTCCTGTCAGACTTGCCCAGCATCTCGCTTGATACGGTCTACCGCACACTCGCAACATTTGAGCAGTGCGGCCTGGTTACGCGTATTCAGACAACTGAAAGTCAAGCCCGTTTTGAAGCGGTATATGCACCCCACCACCATTTAATCTGCAGTCGCTGTAAAAAAGTAATGGATTTTAAATGGCCAGATATAGATACATACCAAGTACCGGATGAAGTAAAGAAATGGGGTAGAATTAATACCATAACGGTTGTGATTTACGGGATATGTAACAATTGTGAATCTTTGGAGCCTCTAATCAACTGATTTCAAGGCGCTTCATCTTTTCAACCAAGGTCGTGCGATTAAGGCCAAGTAATCTGGCAGCCCTGGCCTTGACTCCATTTGACATTTGCAATGCCTTTTCGATCATCTTGCGCTCAATCTTTTCAATTGCAACTGGCATATCAATTCCTTCAGCCAGCAATTCAATACAGACACCACTTGGCTGCCTTGAAGCCTCATTAATCTCTGAAGGCAGATCAGCAGGATTTATTACATCCTGTTCCGTGAGTGCCACCAGCCTTTCAATCACATTTTGCAATTCACGCACATTTCCGGGCCAGCGATATCGCTCAAGCGCATCCAGGGCAGGTTTGCTGACAGTCATCATCTGACGCCCCATAAGATGGCAGAATTTATCCAGAAAATGACTTGCCAGCGGCAACAAGTCTTCTCTTCTTTCCCTAAGTGGCGGAAGATGCAAGGGTATAACATTCAGACGGTAAAAAAGGTCATCACGGAAAACCCCAAGACGTACCTGTTCTTCAAGATCAACATTTGTTGCGGAAATAATCCTTACATCCAGTTTGATCGGTTTTGTAGAACCAACCCGTTCTACCTCTTGCTCCTGAAGTACCCGCAAAAGTTTTGCCTGAAGGTGCATAGGCATGGTGCCAATTTCATCCAGAAAGATAGTGCCATGGTTTGCTGCCTCAAATTTACCAATCTTGTCTCTGACAGCACCTGTAAAGGAGCCTCTTGCATGGCCAAAAAGCTCGCTTTCCAGCAGGGTTTCAGGGATTGAACCACAGTTGACTGCAACAAAGGCATGCCCCTTGCGACGTCCATTATGGTGCAGTGCGCGAGCCACCAACTCTTTCCCTGTACCAGATTCTCCTGAAATCAGCACGGTTGAATCGGTCTTTACGATCCGTTGCATCCTCTCAAAAAGCCTTTGCATGGCTAACGAATCACCTATAATACTGCTGAACCTGAATCTTTCCTGTAATTGTTTGCGCAGGTAGAAGTTTTCAGACATCAGTCTCTGTTTTTCAATAGCCTTGGCAATTACAATCTTCAGCTCTTCAAAGTTTACAGGTTTGGTAATGTAATCAAAGGCCCCTTCTTTCATGGCCTTAACTGCTGTCTCAGCCGAGGCGTGACCGGTAATAACTACAACTTCAAGCTCTGGATTCACCTGGCGTATTTCCCTGAGTATATCAATTCCGCTTTTATCTGGCAGAAACAGATCAACCAATACCAGATCAGGCTTTTTATTACGAACCATGGAAATACCTTGTTCGCCATTACCTGCAGACACAGGTTCAAAGCCTGCTTTTTTAAGCAGCAGTTCCATTATCTGACGACCAGGTTCGTCATCATCAATAATCAGGATACGTGTCTTCAATTTCATTCACTAACCTTCATTGCTACTCTCTAAAATCCCCTGATACAGCCCGTCCACCAAAAAATCAAGTTCTTCGGACGTAACAGCCAATGGGGGAAAAACAACCAGGGTATTTCCAAGCGGACGAGAAAATATCCCATGTCTGAGTGCCTTTCTGCAAGCCCTGATACCACGTTTCTCTGCCCACGGGTAAGGCTCTTTTGTAATCTTGTCTCTTACCAGC
Source organism: Trichlorobacter lovleyi (assembly GCA_020721175.1). Classification (GTDB taxonomy): domain Bacteria; phylum Desulfobacterota; class Desulfuromonadia; order Geobacterales; family Pseudopelobacteraceae; genus Trichlorobacter; species Trichlorobacter lovleyi_A. The sequence goes on from DYNH01000089.1 coordinate 8,069, forward strand.
TCTATACCGGCAGCCAGACCACACTGGCGTACATTGCCAACCTCGGGATATTCTGCCAACTTCTGCAACAGTCCAGATAACTGTTTAATGCGCTTCCGGATTGACTCCAGCAGATTATTTTCCTCAAAAAGATCGAGGCTCTTCAGGGCAACAGCACAGGCTAAAGGATTTCCGGTAAAGGTGTGTCCATGAAAAAACGTCTTCAGCTCAGTATAATTTCCCAGAAAAGCCTGGTAGATTTCATCGGTTGCCAGAGTAGCGGCAAGCGGCAGATAGCCGGCGCAGAGTCCCTTTGATAAGGCCATGATATCCGGCGAAACAGCTTCATGCTCACAGGCAAACATCTTGCCTGTCCGCCCGAAACCGGTAGCCACCTCATCTGTAATAAGCAGAATGCCATAACGGTCACAAAGTGATCTTACACCGCGTAAATAACCTTCAGGATGAACCAGCATCCCTCCTGCCCCCTGCAAAAGTGGTTCGATGATCATTCCCGCAAGCTGGCCAGAATATTCGGACATCAGCTCTTCAAGGGCATTCAGGCAGGCCATTCCACAGGAAGACAGATCCTCTTTTCCAAATGGACAACGGTAACAGTTAGGGGCCGGAGACTCAATAGTTGAAAACAGTAAGGGACTGAATGTGTCGTGGTAAATATTAATACCGCCAACACTCATAGAGCCGATTGTATCGCCATGATAGGCGTGTTGCAGCCTGATAAATCTGCTTTTTTGAGGATGCCCCCTGTGGCAGTGGTATTGATAAGCCATTTTAAGCCCTACTTCAACAGCAGTAGAGCCATTGTCTGAATAAAAAACCTTGCTGAGTCCCAATGGTGCTATATCTATAAGCCTTGCGGCCAGCAGTATGGACTGCTCACCGGCAAGCCCCAATAGAGTTGAATGCTCGATCCTGGCGGCCTGATCAGAAAGTGCCTTATTCAAGGCAGGATGACTGTGCCCATGGACATTGGTCCACATGGAGGCAACCCCGTCAAGGTATCGGTTACCATCAGAATCAATCAGCCAGCATCCTTCTCCCTTTACAATAATAACCGGGTCATCTGCCAGCCAGTCCTGCATCTGGGTAAAGGGATGCCATACATGTTGTTTATCCAATGTCTGAAGATTTTGAGTAGTAATATTCATAATTTATTTCCTTAAAGGAGGTATTTGCAGACACATTTCAAAAGTCCTTGATTGTGTCATTCCGGCAGGCTTTAAGCCGGAATCCAGATTTTAACCGACTTTAAAGATCATATCCCCGATAGAGGCATTGAAGGATGATAATCTTTTTGAAAGAAGCTCGAAAGCATCATCTTTTCTTGACGTACAGCCTGACTATTCTGTATAGTCTCAAAAAATGCCAGTCTGGTGAAATGGTAGACACAGCAGACTCAAAATCTGCCGCCTGCAAGGGCATTCCGGTTCGAGTCCGGAGACTGGTACCATATAAGAAACAAGGCTTTACAGGTTTTACTGTGAAGCCTTTTCTTTTATTCACCATTACCTGAAATAACGTTTATCCCCATTTTGTCCCCAATTTTACAGACTTGTTGCAACACAGATTACACAGGTAGATACAACACTTCAATCAGATCCTTACGTTCTTCGAACCACTCTTAAGTTCTCTTGTTTATATGCAGACATGCAGCCCGTTTTACCATCAGGAAAATCTTCTTGTCTACTTCAGCAATCAATCCGATCAGAAGCTCTCTGAATATTTTTGAAGTGAAGGTGGATTACGAGATTGTGGGCCAAGCCTGGTATTACAAAAATTCTGCCGTTGGCATCATCAGATAATAAGCCGGATGGTTCAGGTATG
>DYNH01000090.1:0-7643 GCA_020721175.1 Trichlorobacter lovleyi
AATATTGTTTTCGGCGGGCTTGTTGGCATCCTGATTGTTGACCCTGCCACTGGTGCTATGTGGAGGTTCTACGATGACAAAGTCAGCGTCAAGCTCTACAAAGACACTATTGAAGGTAGAGTGTCAATGGCCCGCGAGGTATACAATGGTCTGGAGCCTCTGGAAACGCAAGATTACGAACAGGTAATTGAGGATACCAGCAAGGGTATTGCTCTCTATCCCGACTTCCTTGAAGGATATATACGCAGATGCACTGCATATGAAGTAACCGGTGATAAACAAAAAGCAGAACATGATTTGCAGCGTGTTACTGAATTACAGCCAGTTGATGCAAAGACATACCAGTTACGGGGAGATTTCTTTGCAGCCAGAAAGCAAATAGACAGAGCGATGAAGGATTTTAATAAGGCTTTAGAGCTTGCGCCGGAACAGGCCGAATCACTTTTTAGCCGTGGTCAGCTATACATAATGACCAACAACATGGATAAAGCGAAGCACGATATAGTTGCCGCCTGTCAGAAAGGCTACTCAAGAGCCTGCAATTTCCAGTTTTAACCAACACGCCCCGAAGAATAAATTATTTTTCGGGGCGTGCTTTATCAGAACCGTTCCTGTGACATCAGGTTGAAGCTTTTCAAGTCAGGCAAGATACCCACCCTCCTGATATACCAGTCTCCTACACAGGGAACAGGATGGCCTGAATCGGGCAGGAGGCGACACAGCTTCCGCAGCAGGTACATAGATCCGGTCTGATGATCAGCGCATGTTTTCTGTGGCAGCGGGTCTCAAGTGTAATGATCCGTAAAGGACAGGCTGCCACGCAACGACCACAACCGGAACATCGCTGCTCATTGACTACCGGTACGCTTTTGACGGCCCCGTTTTTCAACCGGAAAAAGTTCCTGCTGTTTCCATTCCTTGTATACCTGTTTTTTCTTGCGTATCGAATAATAACGGGGACATGAGGAGATTACAGCAGTTTCCGGCTGTTTGCATTTTCTTCTGCAATTGGCGCATAATTTGTTGATAACTGTCTTGTCCTGCTTGTTATTGTTATTTCTGTTTACCCGGGAGGCCACTGTAGTTCTCTTCCTGCAAGCAGGTGGATATGCAGATGAAACACACTCTGGCCGGCAGCCTCTCCATTGTTCTGTACCAGCCTGAAACCGCCTTCGGACAGACCGCGTTCAGTTGCCAGTTTGCCTGCTATCCGGAAGACATGACCCACGGTTGCTTCGTGCTGCTTTTGCATGTCAAGACAGTTGCTAAAATGTTGTTTGGGGATCAGTAAAAGGTGCAGCGGCGCCTTGGGCGCTATGTCCTCAATAGCCACAATCAGGTCATCTTCATAGACCTTTTTGGAAGGTATCTCACCTTTTATAATCCTGCAGAAAATACAGTCGTTCATAAATTAGCTCCTGTTCGTAATCCCATCAGAAATTCCCTGTTACCATCTGCCCCTTTTACTGGAGATTCACAGATGCCCAGCAGTTCGGCCCCAAGATTCTCAACCAGAATCTCCATCTTGCGCAGTACTTCTTCATGCAACTTCTGATTCCGCACAATCCCGCCTTTGCCTACCGCCCCCTTTCCTACCTCAAACTGCGGTTTGATAAGGGCAACCACCTCTGAAGGCCTTGATAAAAGCAGAAGTGTGGAAGGCAGCACCAGGTTAAGAGAGATGAAAGATGCGTCTATTACAGCAAGGTCCGGCAGCGGGTCAAGCTGTTCTGGTTGCAGGTAGCGGATATTTGTCTTTTCCATTACAACTACTCGTGGGTCTTCCCTAAGCTTCCATGCCAATTGACCGTATCCAACATCAACGGCATAAACAGTTGATGCGCCCCGCTGCAGCAGGCAATCGGTAAATCCCCCGGTGGAAGCCCCCACATCAATAGCTGTTCTTCCTTCAACCTTGATACAGAAAAAATCAAGTCCCTTTTCCAGCTTCAGACCGCCACGGCTGACAAATGGCATAGCCGTGCCCTTGATCCTGATTTCCAGATCAACTGATACCTGGTGACCTGCCTTGTCAGCAGTATGGTCGCCAACAACCACCTGTCCGGCCATAATCATTGCCTGGGCCTTTTCTCGTGAAGGGGCCAGCCCCCTTTCGACCAGCAGTTTGTCAAGGCGTGTCTTTGTCATGGCCCAAATATATAACATGAGTTTCTTAAACTGATACAAAAAATCTCGGTACGTCCGGCTTGCCTTCTTGATTAGATGCCACTCCCTTGAAACTGGCAGGGGGAGGGTGAAGCCAATCATTTGTCCTTTAGCAACTCTAATTTGCAGCGGGTAGACAATCAGTGCAAGCTGTGTTACATGAGAACCATGAGAAAAGTTGCCATTTTTGCAAAAGTTCATGATCCCAGATGTCAGGGGGTTGCTGACGAGTTGATTGACTGGCTTGAGCAGAGGGGCTGCAAGCCGTTGGTGGAGTCACATCTGGCCAGGCATACAGGCAGTGAACATGGCCTTTCCGAACAGGAGATCAGGGAGCAGGCCACCCTGGTGGTGGTGCTTGGCGGTGATGGCACACTGATATCTGTTGCACGCCTTTTCAGTGGCAAAGAGGTGCCGATCATAGCGGTAAACCTGGGTAGTTTGGGGTTTTTAACCGAGGTGACAGTTGAAAAGATGTATCCACTGCTTGAGCAGTGCCTTAACTCAACCCCACGTATTTCCGAGCGGATGATGCTTGATGTGATGGTCACCCGAGGCTCTGAGGTGATCAGCAGATGTCATGTCCTGAATGATGCTGTGATCAACAAAGGTGCCATAGCGAGAATCATAGACCTTGAGGCCCGTGTAGATGGTCATTTTCTCACCACATTCAAGGCAGACGGGCTAATCATATCTACCCCTACCGGTTCAACCGGCTACTCCCTTTCCGCCGGTGGTCCGATTGTGCAGCCACTGATGCGTTGTATTGTCATTACCCCGATCTGCCCCCACACCTTGACAAACCGTCCGATTGTAATCAGCGACGAATCTGTGATCCGGATTGTTGTCAAATCATCCTTTGATGAAAAGGTGTATCTGACCCTGGATGGACAGGTGGGGGTAGAGCTGCAGGAGGGGGATTCCATTGAAATCCGTCGGGCCCTTAAGACAACAGCCCTAGTGACATCACCAGACAAGGATTATTTTACAATTCTTAGAACCAAACTCAAATGGGGCGAGAGATAAACCGCCATGCTTACCGAACTCTCCATCCGTAATGTTGCTATAATTGATAAATTGCAGATATGCTTTGGTCCGGGCTTAAACCTTCTTACCGGTGAAACCGGGGCCGGCAAGTCTATTATTGTTGATTCCCTGAGCCTGATCTGCGGTGGTAGGGCCTCTGCTGATCTGATACGCAGCGGTGAAGAAGAGGCAACGGTTGAGGCGCTTTTTAATCTGGACGGCCTGAATCTGTTGCAGAATAGCCTGCGTGAATCCGGATTTGATGTTGCGGATGAACTGCTTGTCAAGCGATGTCTCAGCCGGTCAGGGAGAAATCGGGTCTACATCAACGGTTCCCTGGCAACCCTGGGCCAGTTGTCTGATCTGGGGCGTCAGTTGATAACAATACATGGACAGCATGAATCACAGGCATTATTACGGCCCGAACATCACTTGCTGTTACTTGATTCCTTTGCCGGAACAGCAGAACAACGCCAGCAATTCAACACTGCATTTGATCTGTGGCGCAGGATGTCAGAGCAGATTTCTGATTTCGATCAGCAGGAGCGGGAGATAATCCGCCGGATTGACCTGCTCTCTTATCAGATAGACGAGATCAGGGGGGCCTCACTGAAGGGATCAGAAGAACAGCATCTTCTGGAACAGCAGCGTCTGCTTTCAAATGCAGAAAGGCTTTCATCTGTTACCGGTTCTGGATATGAATCGCTGTATGGCAGCGACAGGGCATTGCTGGGGGAATTAAAACGGATTAAAACAGCCATCAGTGATGCCGCTGCTATTGATCCGGCACTTGCCTCACTACATGCAGCGCTTGAAGAAGGTTATCTGCAACTTGAGGATACTGCCCTGCAACTGCGTGATTATGCTTCACGTATTGAGTCAGATCCTGCACAACTGAAGGCTGTGGAAGATCGGCTGGATCTGCTGGAGCGTCTTAAGCGGAAATATGCCCCGACAGTTGAGGAGATGATTAGATTATGCTCTTCCATGGAGGCTGAACTTGATGAGCTGAAGGGACTCAGCCGTTCGCGGGAAGAGATTGAAAATGAACTGGCCAGACAATTTGATAAACTCAAGCTTCAGGGAGCCGAACTTGGCGATAAACGACGTTCAGCAGCAAGCCTGCTGGAACAGTTGCTGGCTGGCGAGATCAGGCAGTTGGCTATTAATCATGCAGTTGTAAAGGTTGCCATTGATGCGCTTGCAGAGCCGCGCAGTAACGGTTACGAAAAAGTTGAATTCATGTTTTCACCAAACCCCGGGGAGCCCCCCAAGCCTCTGGCCAAAATTGCTTCAGGTGGTGAGCTTTCCAGAATTATGCTGGCCTTCAAGCAGGTGCTTCCTGAAGGGGAAGCGCCTACTCTTGTGTTTGACGAAGTAGATACAGGGGTTGGTGGAGCAGTTGCAGGTGTGGTGGGGAAGAAGCTTAAATCAGTGGCAAATGGCCGTCAGGTGTTTTGCGTAACCCATTCACCACAGGTTGCCGCCTGGGCCTCAAGACATATCAAGGTGGAAAAACATATTGAAAATGGTCGTACCGTTACCTCTGTTGACACGCTTGACAGAGAAGGACAGGTACATGAAATTGCCAGGATGCTTGCAGGTGAGCAGATTACCGGCGCTGCACTGCAACATGCAACCGAGATGCTGGATACGGCTTTAATCTGATAACAAGAAGAAGGATATATAGGGGTCTGCTTCATGGATAATATGGATAAATACAAGGAGGAGTACGGTTTTACTGATGCTGATGCCCGGAATCTGCAGGATATCCTGCCGTTGGCTGAGGAGTACCTGGGGGGGCTGACTGGCCATTTTATGGATTATCTGACAGACATACCTGAAGCCAGGGACATCATAGCCAGACATTCTGCCCCAAATCGCCTTGAGGCGTTTCACCGGCAGTGGTTTATCACCCTGTTCCAAGGAAAATATGATGATAAATATCTGATAGATCTTAGAAGGATAGGTCAGGCACATGTAAGGGTAGGTCTGCCGGTTCATTATGTAAATGCAGCTATGAGCCATGTCAGGCGGGCCATACAGCAGATGATCCATGATACATTCAACGATCGTGAGCAACGGCGTATGTATCGTGAATCAACGGACAAGATACTGGACATTAACCTGGCAGTAATTACTTCATCATACCTTGACGCAGAAATCAGCAAGGTATTTGTCTCGCGTACCATTGAATCCGGATTAATCAACATCGCTGAACGTTTTACTTACGGGCTGAATCTGGTGCTGGTGCTGTCCCTGGCCGGGGTTTCCATAGGTGTTATGGGGCTTTTTATCAAGGATTTAACCCATATATTTACCGGCAATCCGGAAAGGGCGATTTTTTCGGCACTGGGTGAAATGCTTATTCTATGGATGATGATTGAGCTGATGGAAAATGAGATTAAAAACCTTAAAGGCGGCAGTTTTAATATTTTGGTTTTTGTAGGGGTTGTGGTGGTTGCCATGGTGCGGGAGATACTGATCTCAACACTACGTCATGATGATCTGAAGACCCAGGCCTTTCTGACAGTTACTCTGCTGGTGTTGGGGATTGTCTATTTTCTGGTGAGCAAGGCGCAAAAATGTTCATTCAAGGAGTAAGATTACTATTCTGTTGGATCATCAATCCTTTTAGCCACAACCGGAATTGCCCAATTCCCCATTCAAACAGTGCCGGAGGCGGCGCGCCATGCAGGTCTTCAGGCATCTGAAAACCCAGAAAATTCAGACACCATTCTATCAGAAGTCCGGCTTCACGTTCAGCAAGCCTGTCTTTCATTGAGACCGCACAGTCCCGTTTGCTCAGTTTTGCGCCGTTTGGTCCAGTTACCAGAGGCAGGTGACAGTATACCGGCAGTGGACGGTCAAGCAGTTGGTGGATCAGCACCTGGCGAGGTGTAGAACCAAGCAGATCATCCCCTCTGACCACCTGATTGACTCCGGTCAGATAATCATCCACAACAACGGCAAGCTGGTAGGCAAAGAACCCCTCAACACGTCTGATCACAAAATCCCCGTTCGTATCAAGCTCCTTTGTTATCCTGCCGTGGCGCAAATCTTCAAAGGTTATAATCATACCTTCAGTCAGCAGACGCCATGCCACGGCCTGTTGTTTCTTTTTCATTCCGGTACGACAGGTGCCAGGGTAGGGGACCTCTTCACCAGGGTGAGGGGCAGAGGCGGAACGGGCGATCTCTGAACGGGAACAACAGCAGGGATAAACCAGTCCAAGTTTAAGTAACTGCTCAAAGGCTGATTCATATTCTGAAATGTTGGAACTCTGACGGCTGATCTCGCCGTCCCAGTAAAGCCCCAGATATTCAATGGTGCGTAGTATGTCAGACTCAAATTCCGGACGGCAGCGTTGGCTGTCCAGATCATCAATCCTAAGCAGCCATTGCCCGCCGCAGCATTTGGCCATCATGTAGCTGCCTACCGCAGCAACAAGGGAGCCGATATGCAGCGGTCCGGTTGGTGATGGTGCAAAACGGCCAATGATTCGGGGGCAGATTTCAGTCTGCATGGCTTTTGTGTTGCATATCCTGTTCAGGATATGCCGGTCAGGCCTTATTCTGGTTCAGCCAGCGGTTCAGGACGTTTGTCAGGGCCTCACAGTAAACCGGTTTTGACAGATAATCGTCCATACCTGCGTTTATGCATTTATCTCGATCACCGTGCATTGCCCTTGCAGTCAATGCGATTATCGGGATACGCGGATTATTTACACAGCTCTCAGGGTTGCGTATCAGAGATGTGGTTTCGTAACCGTCAAGTCCAGGCATGGTGCAGTCCATCAGCACAAGATCAAACTGCTCTTCCCTGAGAAGTGAAAGCGCCTCTGTGCCATTTGCTGCAAGCCCGATCTGATATCCGATCTTCTTCAACATGGTGGACATAACCCTCTGGTTCAGTTCATTGTCTTCTACCAGCAATATCCGGCAGGTGTTAGGAATATGCCTGACTGTGGACTCTCCCGAGACCGCCTGTTTGCATTCATTTTCCGGATTCTTACTGACTTCAAGCGGCAGGTTAATGAAAAAGGTTGTTCCTTTTCCTTCACTGCTTTCAACGCTGATGTTGCCGCCCATCAATTCTACCAGTTGTCTGGATATGGCCAGTCCAAGTCCTGTGCCGCCAAATCTGCGGGTAGTGGAGCCATCCACCTGACTGAAAGGGATAAACAGTTTGTGCAGACTGGCCTGCTGGATGCCGATGCCGGTGTCACTGATGCTGATACGGAGAGTTATCTTGTTATTCCTTGTCTTGCCGGGTAAAAGCATTATGCTGACGCTGCCCTGTTTGGTGAACTTGATTGCGTTACCCAATATATTAAGCAGCACCTGGTTGAAACGTCCCTGGTCACCCCAGTACAGGTCAGGCAGTTCCGGCGCTATCCGGCTGAAAAGAGACAGTCCTTTGGCCTGGGCCTGGGGACGTATCAGGTTAAC
>DYNH01000090.1:7743-9877 GCA_020721175.1 Trichlorobacter lovleyi
ATATCATGTATGGTCTTGCCGATGATCTGGGAGGCATCAAGGCCTTTAAAATCCCTGTAGGCACGGTTACAGCCCTGATAACAGAGGCGAGTGTCTTTGTAGAAAATCGGTATCGGCACAGTCTCAAGCAGGGTGGCAAGAAAGACATCATGATTTTTTAACTCCATCTCTGCCTTAATCCTGATCTGTGCCTCTAGCTGCTGCTCCGTAATATCCTGGACAATCACAAAAAGTTTCGGGTGATGAAAAGTCGGATCTGCTGTTGCATCGCTATCTATATTGCCTGTCAGGCGACAATAAAAGCCATTCTGGTAACCCTTAAGCGGGAAAAAGAGGTCAATTGTCTTGCCGGCAGGTTGATTGAAAAAAGAGCGGAACCGCCCGAGGAATATATCACGATCTTCACCTGCCAGCAGATCTGCAAAAGACCTGCCTACCAGTTCATCCGGATAAGTTTCCAGCATGGTTGCAAAGGTACTGTTGCAACGTTCAATAATACCGTTACGGTTCAGTGTCAGGTAACCTGCCGGCGCATTATGGTAAAGTCTGGCAAGTTCATCACGGGCTTTTTCAATCTGCTGCTGGGCGCGAAGCAGTTCTTCGTTTTGAAGTTCTAGCTCGATCTGGTGTACCGAGAGATCGTGTACAAGCGTTCTGATCTCATCCTGCGTCATTGGCAGATGATTTGCTGTTGCATCGGCCAGCATGGCTTCTGTCTTCTGTCGAAGCTGGATAAAGAGGCTGTTGTTCATTTTGATGTTTCCTTATGTTGTTGTTGCATCAGGCAGTCTCTCTGCTCCAGTGGACAGGTCATATCGGTAATGTCCAGACATGCGCTGATAAAGCCGCAGAAAATACCATCATCCGAATATCTTGGGCGGGAATCCTCAATTACTATCCGGTATTGCCCGTCATGACGGAGCAGGCGATAGGTGATGGTAATCGGTTCCTGTTTTGCAAAGGCATCGTCGTATCTGGAATGGTATCGTGCCTGGTCATCGGGGTGAATCCCCTTTGTCCAGCCGTTACCCAGCTCCTGCTCCATACTGCGTCCGGTAAAGTTCAGCCAGGGGTCGTTAAACCAGGTGCCGCTTTTGTCTGTTACAGAAAGCCTTACCAGGGCCGACAGGGTATGCACTACATCAGCAAAAAGCTGTTGTATCTCTTTTGTGTTTTCCTGTGCCTGCTTCATGGTGGATATGTCTATAAATGAGACTACAGTACCTGAAAAGGTTTTGGGACCGACTGCATATGGAACAATCCTCATCAGATGCCAGTGACCTTCCTGGGTCTGTACCTCCAGCTCCACCGGTTTGTTGCTGGCCTGCACTTCGCGTATCATGGCGATCGGTTCGCAGTTTTTCAGGTGATGGGTGATATGGGTGATCGAGCGTCCGATATCGCTGTCCAGCAGTTTGAATATCTTTCCGATCCGTTTTGAAAAACGGCGTACCTCCATATTTTCATCCAGCAGCAGGTTTCCGATCTGGGTGGCTGAAAGGAGGTTGTCCAGGTCGTTGTGAAGTTCGGTCAGTTCTATGATCTTGTTCTGGAATTCGGCATTTACCGTAAAAAGCTCTTCATTTGTGGATTGCAGCTCTTCATTTGTGGACTGTAACTCTTCGTTACTGGCCAGCAGCTCTTCATTGGTTGCCTGTAACTCTTCGTTGGACGTCTCCAGCTCTTCTATGGTGGCCTGCAGATTTTCACGGGTAAACTGCAACTCGTGTTCAAGGTCACGCATCCGATCTTCTGCCTCTTTGGACAGATCATATGTCTGTACCTGGTGGCCGCTTTCGAGGGGATCTCCGCTCTTTTTCACCTCGCTCAGAAAGATAGCGACCAGACGATCCTGCTCTTTTTTACCTGGCATCGGCTTGATTCGCATATCAATCAGCCTGCCGCCTTCTGAATGGTTGATCCGGATATTTGAAAAGCGAAGCTCCTGATTCTGCCTCAACACCTTCTGGATTCCGGTTGTCAGCGGTATTGCCAGCTCTTTGACCGCCATCTTGGATATATCGTTAACCACCTTGCCTGAAGGCAACCTGAAGTAACCAGCCGCATCACCAAAGATATGCTGCACCTCAAGCTGTTCGTTTACAACCAGTGCCAGTGGTATGTAATCAAGACT
>DYNH01000091.1 GCA_020721175.1 Trichlorobacter lovleyi
TACTCTGACAAGCTGATAATCCATTATGGAGAGCATGAGGAGCAGGTTGACAAGATTGAGGCTATAGGTTCCGTAAGGATTTTGCAAACCAACAGGGTTGGCACCGGTGGCCATGCCGTATATGAAAACAGGCCAGGAAAGGTCACCCTTTCCATTAATCCAAAGGTTGTGCAGGGTTCTGATTCGATTACCGGCAAGGTGATAGTCTATTATCTTGACGAGGAACGAAGTGTTGTAAAAGGTGGCGAAAATGCCAGGGTTGAGGCGGTAATCCATCCTAAATCCGGTGGGTTGGCCAAAAAAAGAGATGAAAAAAAACAACCCTAATTCAATCAGGAAGCTTCGGGCTGAGGGGCTTTGCAAGAGTTATGGAGGCCGGCAGGTAGTAAAGGGGGTTGATCTGTCTGTTGAGTCAGGTCAGGTAATTGGCCTTCTGGGTCCTAACGGGGCTGGCAAGACCACTACCTTTTACATCGTGGTTGGATTAATCAGACCTGATGGCGGCAGGGTATGGCTGGATGATAATGAACTTACCGAACAGCCTATGCATCTCCGCGCAAGGGCTGGTATCAGTTATCTGCCACAGGAGGCGTCTGTTTTTCGCAAGCTTTCTGTCAAAAACAATCTGCTGGCAATTCTGGAAACAGTTGAGTCTGACAGGGAATTGCAGCAGCACCTGGCGGATGAACTTCTTGAAGAGTTTGGAATAGCCCATGTTGCCAATACCATGGGGTTTGCACTTTCAGGTGGTGAACGCAGGCGGGTGGAGATTGCAAGGTCTTTGATTATAAATCCGTCTTTTATACTGCTGGATGAGCCGTTCGCCGGCATTGATCCGATTGCAGTGGCTGATATACAAAAGCTGATCAGTGGACTGAAACAGCGTAATATAGGTGTACTTATTTCCGATCACAATGTCAGGGAGACCCTGGGTGTTTGCGACGCAGCCTATATTGTAAATTGTGGTGAGGTTCTTGAGTATGGTACCCCAGAGCAGATTGCTGATAGTAGAATGGCCCGGGAACTTTATCTGGGAGAAGGCTTCAAACTCTAATTAAGGCCAAGGGCAGCTAAAACTATGGAGATGCGCCAACAATTAAAAATGACGCAGCAACTGGTAATGACGCCCCAGTTACAGCAGGCAATCAAGTTGCTGCAGATGACCAGGATAGAGCTACAAGAACTGGTTAGTCAGGAACTTGAAGAAAATCCTCTTCTTGAAGAGACACCTGAAGCAGTTGAGACCCAGGAAGGGGTGTCTTTGGTTGAGGTTGTAGAAGCCGAACTGCCTGATGAAGCTGCAACTAACGACGATTCCTTTAAAGAGGTTGAAGCTGGTGAAGAAACATTAAGGGATTGGGACAGTTATCTAGACGGATATAATTATACATCAGGAGAACAATCTGGTGATGAAGACGAGAAACTGTCATTTGAAAATCTGTTAACCCGCAAAGGAACACTTTATGACCATCTGAACTGGCAGTTGCAGATGGGTAATTACAGTGATGAGGAGATGTCTGCAGGGGAAGCCGTTATCGGCAATATTGATGATGATGGTTATTTCTGTTCAACAGTTGGTGAGGTGGCCGTTGCATCCGGTGTTACAGAGCAGTTGGCAGAGGCAATGCTTTTACAGGTTCAGGAGTTTGACCCAAGTGGTGTCGCAGCTAGAAACCTGCAGGAATGTCTTCTTATCCAGGCTCGAAATATGGGTATGGCCGGAAGTATAGTAGAATCAATTCTGTTACGCCATTTGAATGAACTTCAAACCCACAATTATAAACAGATTGCCCGTAGTTTGAAGGTGGATATTGATCAGGTTCTGATAGGGGTCAGAATTATATCCGGGCTGGATCCCAGACCGGGACGTTTTTACAGTAGTGACGAAGTTCAGTATATCTCTCCTGACATCTTTGTGCAAAAGGTAGGAGACGACTATGTTGTTATGTTGAACGAAGAAGGGCTTCCCAATCTGAGACTGTCCCCTTTTTATCTTGATGCCAAGGCTGGCGGCAATATGGACGCCAAGGCGGAAGAATATGTAGGAGACAAGATGCGGGCCGCACAGTGGCTGATTAAGAGTATCCAGCAGCGTCAGCGCACTATTTTCCGTGTTGCAAAGAGTATAATCAAGTTCCAGCGTGAATTTCTTGAGCGTGGGGTTGTGGGGCTGCGTCCTCTTGTGTTACGGGACGTTGCTGAAGATATAGGTATGCATGAATCAACCATAAGCAGGGTAACCACTAATAAATATATGCAGACACCGCAAGGTCTGTTTGAGTTGAAGTATTTTTTTAAAAGCGGCCTTTCCAATTCTGATGGAGATTCGGTATCCTCTGAAAGTGTCAAAAACAGGATCAGGGAGATAATAGAAAAGGAAGACAGTGCAAAACCTCTTTCTGACAAGAAAATTGCTGCGATGCTTTCTGATACAACCGCTAATATTGCCAGGCGAACAGTTACAAAATACCGTGAAATGATGCGTATTGGATCGTCATCTGAAAGACGACGACATTTCTGATATGATTAACTACCAGGAAGGAATTACAAGGAGGAGGATGAAATTATGCAAGTAACAACAACATTCAGACATATGGAGCAGAGTGAGGCACTGAAGAACTATGCAGAAGAGAAGCTGGAGAGGGTAAAGAAGTATATTGACGATCCTATTGCTGTTCATGTCTATTTTACAGTTGAAAAGATTCGTCACATTGTTGAAATTGTTATCTCTGCTCGCGGTATTAACACCAAGGCCTCCGAAGCCACAAATGATATGTACGCAGCAGTTGATGCCGTGATAGATAAGATAGAGCGCCAGTTGAAGAGGTACAAGGAAAAACTTAAAGGGCACAAGCCTGGTAGTGAAGATACTGGCCGCAAGTTTTCCAAGAAAATTTATACCGCTGACAGTATTGAGGGGGATAAGGAACCACTGGTAATTACCACTAAGACCGAGACAGCCAAGCCTATGGCTGTCGAAGAGGCTGTCATGCAGATGGACCTGCTGCATAAGGATTTTTTTGTTTTCACTGATGATAATTCCGGTGAAATTAACGTGCTGTATCGTCGTAAGGACGGTAATTTCGGTTTGATTGAACCCCATCGGGGATAGTATCTGCTTGAGGGAGACGTCTGGGAAGTCAGGTAAAACAGGTTGAACAGATTCCGTTAAGACTGTGAGCTGTAAGTTTGAAGAACAGTCTGATATTTTACAACTAACGGTTTATGTGCAGGTTGTTGGTGCAAGCCTTCTGAGACGTCTTTTCTCGTTCGCTTTTGTGGTGCTTCTTGGAACCTATCAGTCTTTCCATACAGGATTTACTTGATGAGAATGAATACGGTCTTGAGCTGCGACTGATTTCTGGCTTTAAAGGTCTCGAACATCGTGTCAGCTCATCACGTATTCAAAAACCTGGCCTAGCCCTGACAGGCTATACCAGACATCTGCATCCTTCAAGGGTTCAGGTGCTTGGTAATACTGAAATTTCGTATATGTATCAGTTGGGTGATGAGCAATTGCGGGAAAGTTCACAGGCGCTCTGTTCTTTTCCTATTTCATGTTTTATCGTAACAAAGGGGCTTGCACCGCCTGGAATATTTCTGGATATTACGGAAAAATTAGATATTCCGGTACTGGTTTCTCCTCATCAGTCTTCTACCTTTATTTCCCTGATCACCAAGTATCTTGAAGAGAGGCTGCTGCCCGCTACACACCTGCATGGAGTGCTGGTTGATGTTTTGGGGGTGGGGATTCTGCTTACAGGAAAGAGTGGTATCGGTAAGAGTGAATGTGCGCTTGACCTGGTTATTCGAGGACATCGTCTGGTTGCGGATGATATGGTGTTTATCAGAAAAAAGATGCCTGCAAGTCTTGTGGGACAGCCAGAACAGCAGATACAGCATCTTATGGAGATCAGGGGGCTGGGCATCATCAACATCAAGGACCTCTACGGGGTTTCTTCGATACGAGAGAAAAAGATCATAGACCTTGTTCTTGAGCTGGTTGACTGGAATCCGCAACAGGAGTACGACCGTCTCGGCATAGATGACAAGACCACCAGTATTCTGGGGGTTGAAATTCCACACATTATTATTCCGGTCAGGCCAGGCCGTAATCTTGGAGCCATTATCGAAGTAGCGGCCCGTAATTTCTTGCTGAAGGGAATGGGTTATCACTCTGCCAGGGATTTTCAGCAAAGGCTGCTTGACAGGATAGAGATCAGGCAACTTGGAGATGAGGTGGAGTAGCCAATGCGGATAGTTGTTATTACCGGAATGTCTGGTTCAGGCAAGTCTACGGCAGTCAGGGCCCTTGAAGATGAAGGGTTTTACTGTATTGACAACCTTCCTGTGAGGCTCTTCAGGCAGTTTGTTGAACTTATTGAAAAATCAGGAGAGATATTTCGTGGCGTAGTGCTGGTTACCGATATCAGGGGACGTGAGCTTTCAGGTGGCATCATTGAGTCATTCAGCGAATTGCGCGGGGCGGGTTATAAACTGGATGTCCTTTTTTTTGAGGCATCTGATGAAGTCTTGATCAGGCGTTTTGCAGAGACCCGTCGCCGTCATCCAGCGGAAGATCGGTGTTCTGTGCCAGATGGGATCAGGATTGAACGGGAACGTCTGGCAACTCTCAGGCAAAACGCCACACTGATTATTGATACATCCGAATTTAATGTACATCAGTTAAAAGAGCAGGTGATCAGGACCATCAGCGGGGACCATGGCAGCAGTCATTTTACGGTTGAGGTGGTTTCATTTGGATTCCGTTACGGTATACCGCTAGATGCTGCCATAGTCATGGATGTTCGTTTTTTACCGAATCCACATTTTATTTCCGAACTGCGCCCGCTCAGCGGTCTTGAGTCACCTGTGCGAGATTTTGTACTTGAAAAGCCTGAATCACTTGAATTCTTGTCCCGTTTCTTCAATCTGACGGACTTTCTTGTTCCTGCATACCGAAGAGAGGGCAAGAGTTATTTAACCATAGCCGTCGGTTGTACCGGCGGACGCCATCGTTCCGTGGCGATTACACAGGCTGTTGCGAACCGTTTAGAGTCCGAGGGTGTCAAGGTTCGTATCAACCATCGTGATATTGAGAAGGGATAGCAGACCATGATAGGACTTGTTGTTGTTACCCATGCAGGATTGGCTCAATCATTGATAGCTGCCGCAACCATGATAACCGGAAGCGTTGAAGGCTGTGAAGCGGTTGAATTACACGCAAATGATCCGGCTGACGGTTTGGTTGAACGTATTTCAGAAGCCTTGAAGCGTGTGGGAACTGATAACATAATTATTATGACTGACATGTTTGGCGGTACACCTTCCAATGCAGCCATATCATTTTTGCAGGAAGGAAAAATAGAGGTCGTAACCGGAGTTAACCTTCCGATGCTGGTGGAATATTTCTTGCGCAGGGAGCGGATGAATCTTGAACAGCTATGCGCATCTCTTCTCAGGTGTGGCCGCGAAAGTGTTATTGTTGCCGGTGAATTTCTTAAATAAAAAAACAGGTGGACAAATGCAACAACAGGAATTTGAGATAGTTAACAAGCTTGGATTGCATGCCCGTGCTTCCGCATTGTTTGTCAAGACTGCCGGTAAATTCAAGTCTGAAATAAAACTGGCCCGTGAATCGGTTGAGGTGAATGGTAAAAGCATAATGGGGATTATGATGCTGGCAGCATCAAAGGGTACTAGGGTTCGTCTTACAGTTGAAGGTGCGGATGAAGAAGAGGCTATGCAGGCGATGGGAAATCTGATTAATGACGGTTTTGGTGAAAAATAACCATGCTCTCATTCCATGTAATGGCAGTTGCAGTCTTTCTGTCAGGTGCTGTTATAGGATCCTTTCTTAATGTTTGCATTTATCGCCTTCCCGCAGAACAGTCGGTTATCACCCCGCGTTCCCGTTGTATGACCTGTGGAACAGAGGTCTGCTGGTTTGATAATATACCAATTGTCAGTTGGCTACTTCTGAAAGGTCGTTGCAGGGCTTGTGGAACCGGATTTTCGATACGTTATCCACTTGTGGAGCTGTTGACCGCATTAATTGCGTTGCTGCTGTTTTTTCGTTTTTCACTCAGCGTCACATTTTTTGTCTATTTTCTGTTTACCGCTGCCCTGATAGTTATCACTTTCATTGATCTGGACCATCAGATAATTCCTGATGAGATATCCATACCAGGTATCGGATTCGGTTTTATGGCATCATTCTTCCTCCCTGAACCTGGCTGGATTTCCTCTTTGCTTGGGATTATTGCAGGGTGGTCAAGTCTTGCGATTGTGTTTTATTTTTATCTCTGGCTGACTGGCAGAGAAGGGATGGGCGGAGGAGATGCCAAGTTGCTGGCCATGTTGGGGAGTTTTCTCGGACTGAAGGCAGTTCCTTTTATTATTTTTTTCTCTTCTCTTGCAGGAACATTCGTGGGGCTATCCATTATGGTTCTTCAAGGCAAGGGGCGCCATTATGCGATTCCGTTCGGCCCTTATCTGGCATTAGGCGCCGTAACCTACATCTTTTACGGTCCGTTGCTGATTAGCTGGTATCTGCATCTGGGGAAGTAGTCTGATATTTAAAATGCGGCCCGGTCTTACCTTTTCAATTCTTGCGTCACTCGCTTGTCTGCTTGTGCTTACATGGCTGCTTTTCAGTCTGCTTGCCTTTAAAACCGCTGAAAACGATCTGTATGCCCAGAAGAGTGAACATGCCCGTATACTATTGTCCACCTTTGTCAATCAACTGCCTGAACAGTTACCCGTTTTTCCGGACGGTATGCTGCAGATGGATTCACCGGCGCATCTGTATGCAGTTAAGCTTCTGGAAGAAAAGTCCTTTGAGCGTCTAACCCTGCTGGACATAGGCGGTAAGGTAATTTATACCGTTGGAAGAGAGGAAAGTGACATCTATCGCCCTTTTACATTGCCTGGAAAACATACTGAAGAGGTAGGTTTTCTGCATGATAATGGAGAATTGATACGATCGGCACTTGTTATCAAAAATGGAGATATGCTGGGGCGGGCAGGCATGACTCTTTCCCTGGTAGATGAACAACGCAGGATTATCCGTACCAGACAACTTTTAATCAGCTATTTTGTGCTGGACTTTATTCTGCTGTTGGGGTTGGGAGCCTTCATCCTTTCAAGGATTGTGGTTAACCCCGTAAACAGGTTACTGATTGCAACAGAAAAGATAACCAGTGGTGTCTATGGCCACAGACTTGCTGTCAGAGGGGTCAGGGAACTGGCGCAACTGGCTGAAGCCTTTAATGCAATGTCCCTGACTCTTGAGCAGAAACAGCATGAGGTACTACTGCATGTAGAAAGGATAGAACAGGTCAACCGGGATCTGCAACTTGCAAGAGAAGAGGCTATACGTTCGGAAAAAATGGCTTCAGTTGGCTTGCTAGCCGCTGGTACAGCCCATGAAATCGGTACTCCACTGGCCTCTGTGATGGGATATGCAGAGATACTTGCTCAAGATCTTGGGCATTTGCCAGTTCAGGCTGATTATCTGCAGAGAATTATAGATGGGTGCAACAGGATTGACAGGATTGTCAGGGGTTTGCTGGAATATGCCCGTCCGAAACAGGCGGCTGTCGAGCAGGTTGATCTGGCTGTTCTGTTGAAGGTAACATTGGAGCTGTTACAGAACCAGGGTCTGCTTAAAGGGGTTGATGTTGTTGTTTCAATAGAAGAAGATTTACCGCCTGTTTATCTGGATCCATTTCAGTTTCAGCAGGTTTTGATAAATCTTATTGCTAATGCAGATGATGCCATGCCAAATGGTGGAACTCTGCAATTGGTTTTAAAGCATGGGAATCTGCCTTCAATACAGGAACTTGAGGTTATTGATAGCGGTACAGGGATAGCAGCCGAAAATCTGGGCAAGCTGTTTGACCCGTTTTTTACTACAAAGGAGCCTGGACAGGGAACCGGACTGGGATTGGCTATATCTGCCCGTATTATTGAAAGTTTTGGTGGCAAAATATCAGTGCAGAGCAGGTTAGGGGAGGGTAGCTGTTTTTCTTTAAGGTTACCAGTCTGATTTCATGGTGCAAGGTCTGATATTATGAAACAAGCGCACATTCTGATTATAGACGATGAGGAAAATCTGCGTCATATGTTGTCTGTAATGCTGGGTAAACAAGGCTATCTGACTGATTCTGCAGTGGGTGGTTCAGATGCGCTGGCCAAGCTGTCTTCAAATGTCTATGACTATATACTTTGTGATATCCGGATGCCTGATATGGACGGCAGGGAGTTTCTCAGAAAGGCAGTAGCCAGTGGTGTTGCTGCACCGATTATTATGATGACCGCATATGGAAGTATTGATACCGCTGTTGCATGTATGCAGGATGGTGCATATGACTTTATATCAAAGCCTTTTAAACAGAATGAAATAGTTATAGTGTTGAAAAAGGCAGAAGAGCGGGAAAGGCTTAAGGCAGAGAACCGTACCTTACGCGCCGAGGTTGCCAGCCAGGGTTCATTTTACGGTATTGTGGGTAAAAATTCAGCTATGCTGGAAATTTATGATCAGATTAAAAGGGTTGCAAACCTTAAGACTACTGTCTTGATTCAGGGAGAATCCGGCACAGGAAAAGAACTGGTTGCAAAGGCCCTGCATAAAAGTGGCTGTCGCAGCAGCAGGCAGTTTGTTGCTGTCAACTGCGGTGCAATACCGGAAAATCTGCTTGAGGATGAACTGTTTGGACATCAAAAGGGCGCCTTTACCGGTGCTGTGATCAGCAAGCCGGGACTTTTTGAACAGGCTGATCAGGGCACCCTTTTTCTTGATGAAGTAGGTGAAATGCCGATCTCCCTGCAAGTGAAGTTGCTCAGGGTTCTTCAGGAAGGCGAGATTCGCCGTTTGGGAGATATTCAGTCGAAAAAGGTTGATGTCAGGGTTGTTTCTGCAACCAGTCGTGACCTTCAGTCAGAGGTATCGGCAGGTCGTTTTCGTGAAGACCTTTATTTCCGCCTTAATGTCTTTTCTTTGCAGTTGCCGCCACTGCGTGAAAGGATAGATGATATTCCACTGCTTGTGCAGCAACTAGTAAGGGACTGCTCAGTCAGAATAGGACGTGTTCCTGTACCACGGGTGGCGCCTGAGGTTTTGCGGCGTCTGATGGCCTATCCCTGGACTGGAAATGTGAGAGAATTGGAAAATGTCTTGGAACGGGCTTTAGTTCTTTGTAATCACGATCAACTTTATGATATATCTCTCCCTGATGGCTTGACTGTTGAGGAGTTTCAATATGCCGACGACGAGGACCTGTCCATTAAAAAAGCAGAGCGTAATATGGAGATGGATTTGATCCGTAAGGCATTGGAGAGAACAGGTGGGAATCGTACCCATGCAGCAAGGATTCTTGAGATTAGCCACAGGGCATTGCTCTACAAGCTTAAAGAATACGGACTGGAAAATCGTGTCTTATAAGATATTTATATGATTTACTCAGTTTAGCCTCTTTCAAAAGTCCCGAATTGTGTCATTCAGGCAGACTTTAAGCCGGAATTCAGATTTTAAGGCTAACGGCAAGAATTAACAGTTCCAATTACTCCCTCCCCTTCAAGGGGAGGGTTGGTGTGGGGATGGGGTAGATTCAATGATTTCAGCTTATTGTAAAGACAAACCCATCCCCCTCCTAACCTCCCACTTGAATGGGGAGGAACTATTATTTGATGCACTTCGCCTAACTGACTGAAAAGACTGGATCCCCGATAGAGGCATTCGGGGATGACAATCTTT
>DYNH01000092.1 GCA_020721175.1 Trichlorobacter lovleyi
AATATTCCTTTCATCACCCCAGACGGTATGCCCCTTGCCATTTCCTGCAGTATCGGTGTTGCCCTCTACCCTGATCATGGCGACAAGGAAAGAGATATCCTCCGCGCTGCTGACGAGGCCATGTATAGAGCTAAAAAGGGTGGGCGCAATGCGGTTGAACCTTGTCAATTATCACAAGAGTAAACTCAGGATTATGCTCTGTAAATGTACAAGGTCATACATGCCATACTCGGAAACCTCCCTCCTGCGTACCACAAATCCGGTGATAAACGGAAATATAGCCAAAGAACAGCTTGAAGGGGGAAGAATAAATTATTTAATGTCGTTAGCCTTAGCTAGATACCCTGTCGCATCTATTTCACAAACTCTTTTTCACATTCAATCATCATCTGCTCTATCTCTGATTCAGAAAGCTCCGGCAACACAAAACTTCCCTGCGGATCCTTTTCTACCCTGCTTATACCGGGGTAACGTTTTTCCAGTACCTTAATCTCCATTGCCTGGCTCTTTACCGTTGAAAGCAAACGCCGGTTTTCCTCCTCAAGGTCGTAACGTTCAATGGCGGAACGGATTGCAAACTTCAACTCTGTATCATTCCAGGGCTTGGTAAAAAAACGGTATATCTCTCCCTGATTAACTGCCTTCATGGCAGCTTCCAGGGTGGCATGACCGGTCAGCAGGATCCGCAGGATATTCGGATGACGTTCTTTCAGTATGGCAAGCAGCTCACTACCCTGCATACCTGTCATCCGTTCGTCTGAAATAACCAGCTTGAAAGGAGAGGCAGCAATCAGTTCCAGCGCCTCTTCACCGCTTTTGGCACAGGTAACCTGATACGGTTCGTCAAAAAGGGATCGGGTCAGGGCAGAAAGGACATTAACTTCATCATCAACCAGAAGTATCGGGTTATTCATAAATATCTCCTTCTGAGTAACAGGTAAAGAGCAAGGGTCATGGGGCAAGGGTAAAGAGCAAGAGTCAAGGAACAAGGGCAAAGACAAGGGTCAAGGGTCAAGGGTCAAGGGGCAAGGGCCTGGCCGTACCACAAGCCGGACATATAATCCAGTCATCTTCAAGTATCTGATGACAATTACGGCAACAGTTCAGGCGAAAAGCACCGCAGTGGGGGCAAAACAGATATCTGGATTCCATCAGCCTGCCACATTGGTCGCAACGCCGTTCCATTCTGACTGCCGGCCCCACCACACGCAAGACCTCTTCCATAGTGGTAAGACCCTGACGTACCTTTGCAAGGCCATCTTCCAGCAAAAATTTCATCCCGTTGGCCCTCGCACTGTCCAGCAGCTCAGATTCTTTATAACTGGTGCCGATCAACTGGCGATATTCATCGCTCATCAAAAATATCTCAAAAACCCCCAACCTGCCTTTATAGCCGGTATTACTGCATTGAGCACAACCTGCCCCCTTAAAGACCTTGGCATTAAAGTAACCTTCAGGAACCCTCAGCAACCTTGCCTGCTCAATATCCGGCTCCACCTCTGTCCGGCAATTTTCACAGATTTTACGCACCAGGCGCTGGGCAATAATCCCCTCCAGAGCCGAAGAGAGGATATAAGGCTTGATTCCCATATCAATCAGCCTTGTAATGGAGGCAATGGCACTGTTGGTATGCAGGGAAGTCAAAACCAGATGGCCGGTCAGGGCAGCCTTGAAGGCTGTATCAGCAGTCTCAAAATCCCGAACCTCTCCAACAAGTATAACGTCAGGGTCCTGGCGCATGGTGGCCCGCAGCACCTGGGCAAAGGAAAGTCCTATCTTTTCATGGATTGATACCTGGTTTGCCTCTTCAAGGAAATATTCCACTGGCTCTTCAATGGTCTCAAAATTTTTACTCGGATTCATCATTGCGGCCAGAAGTGAGTAAAGCATTGTGGTCTTGCCGCTGCCTGTGGGGCCAGTAGCGATAATTACGCCCTGTGGCTTTTTGCTGATGATGGTTACCTTTGCAAAATCCTCCTCAAGCACTCCCAGTTCTTCAAGACGTTTTATGGAGGCGCTCTTGTCCAGAATCCGCATCACAATCTTTTCACCGTTGATAGTTGGCAGGGAGGAGACCCGCAGATCAACAATCCTGGTGCCGGATTTGACTGTAATTCTGCCATCCTGCGGGCGCCTTCGCTCCGAGATATCCATCCGTGCCAGAATCTTCAAGCGTGAAATCACTGAGGCATGAAGGTCAGACGGTATCCTGATCTTTGCATGCAACATCCCGTCAATCCGGTAACGGATTACAGAAAACTTTGTCTTGGCTTCAATATGGATATCACTGGCTCCATAGCGAATAGCCTCGGAGATAACAGCATTTACAATCCGGATCACCGGAGGCACTTTGGAAGAGCCGATCAGCTCTTCCACAGATATATCCTTCTCCTCCTCATCCAGCACAATATCAATCTCGTCCAGCGGTTCCAGATCACTATAATCATCAAGCGCCAATTCATCTGAATCCCAGACATGTTTCAGGCGCTCTCCAATCTGGCTTGACTGAGCCAGTACACTGATTACCTTAAGGCCGGTGACCATGGCGATGTTATCACATTTCAGAATGTCCGATGGATCAGCCATGGCAATGGTCAACTGGTTTCCATCCAGTTTAACCGGAATTATCCGGCTCCTCTCACATAACTCCCGGGGCAGGCAGCGGACAACGTTGGAAGGGATGTTCAGCTCACTCAGATCAAGGTATTCAACCCCCAGTGACTTCTGCATGGCTGCAATCATCTGACTCTCAGTCAACAACTTCAT
This sequence comes from Trichlorobacter lovleyi, assembly GCA_020721175.1. Classification (GTDB taxonomy): domain Bacteria; phylum Desulfobacterota; class Desulfuromonadia; order Geobacterales; family Pseudopelobacteraceae; genus Trichlorobacter; species Trichlorobacter lovleyi_A. The sequence goes on from DYNH01000092.1 coordinate 2,767, forward strand.
GCGAACCAGTGTGTCACCCAGAAACTCGTCTGATTCCAGCTGTTTGACAGCAAGATTCAGATCATCCTGAACTATCAGCCCGCACTTTACCAGGATATCTCCCAACATCCCCCGGTTTTCCTCAAACAACCCGGCATAGTTTTTTATCTTGTTCTGTTGCTGGCGAGCCAGTTCCTTCAGGTGCCGGTTTTCACGCATCAGAATATACTGCTGCAGGGCCAGTGATACTGTCAGACGCAGGTCTTCATCATTCCAGGGCTTGGTGATAAACTTGTAGACTGCCCCTTCCTTAACCGCTCCCATGATAGAATTTACATCTGCAAAACCGGTCAGCATAATCCTGATCGTCTCTGGATAACGGTCACGCACAATCTTAAGCAACTCTGCCCCGTTCATCTGCGGCATTCTGTGATCGGTTATCAGAAGATGAATCTGGCGTTCTTCAAGTATCTTAAGGGCCTTTTCACCGGTATTTGCTGTAAATATTATGTAGTTTTCATCCACAAAAATTCTGCGCAGGGCATTTAACACAGCCTCTTCATCATCAACAAAAAGCAGGGCAAACTCCTGTTGCTGATTTACAGACTGGTCAGGCCCAGGTCTTTCTTCGGCAGACCTGGCTGCAGCGGGTGCAGATTTAAAAAGATGAGAATAAGAACTCATATCAGCGGGCTATTATGTAAAAAAGAATACTGTATAGACATTTATTGGATATCCAGTCGTTTCATTTTTTTTCGGAGACCTTCCCTGGAAAGTCCAAGCATGCGGGCTGTCTTGCTTTTGTTGTTTTGTGCAAGATCAAGAGCGGTTCTGATCCGTTCTGCTTCTGTCCGATCTTTTGTGCAAGCCTCATCAACCGGAGCAGATGACAGGGCTACTGATGCCGACCATAGTGGCTCTGACAGGTCCTGAGGGGTGATAACCTTATCAATATTAAGGGCAACGGCGCGTTCCATCTCATTTTCAAGCTCACGAACATTTCCCGGCCAACTGTATTTTTTAAGGGCAGTTAATGCTGATGCTGTCAGCCGCGGACGCGAGACCCCCAGTCTGGAAGAAAACAGCTCCAGATAACTGTTTGCAAGCAGAGGGATATCATCGGGACGTTCCCGAAGTGAGGGGATTTTCAGGGTAACTACATTCAAACGGTAAAACAGGTCTTCTCTAAAGCTGCCGTCCTCAATCAGGCGACGCAGATTACGGTGGGTAGCTGCCACCAACCTGATATCAACCGGTATCGGTTTTCTCCCCCCTACCCTCTCAACCTCGCGTTCTTCCAGCACCCTCAGTATCTTGGCCTGGGCAGATGCAGGCATGTCCCCAATCTCATCCATAAAAAGGGTTCCACCATTGGCCAGCTCAATCCTCCCCTGCCTCTTGTCCACCCCTGTAGCCACACCTTTTTCTATTCCAAACATCTCTGCCTCAAAGATACTCTCCGGGACAGCGCTGCAATTGATAGTTACAAAAGGCTTGTCAGCGCGGCTGCTGTTGAAATGCAGGGACTTGGCTACCAGCTCCTTACCTGTGCCGGTCTCTCCAGAAATTAATACATTTACAGGGGTATCGGCAATTTTCTCAATGGTCTGTTTCAGCTCCCTTATTTCAGGAGAATTACCAAGAATCCTGGCTGTGCTAAACTGTTCATGAGCTGTCTGACGCAGCAAGCGGTTTTCTCTGTCAAGTCTGTCACTCTTGCGGGACAGTTCATTTCTTGCATGGCGCAGCTCTGTTATGGTCTGATCAAGCCTGTACTCCCGTGCCTCAAGCTTTACCAGCATCAGCCCAAAGGCCTCGGCAAGGGAACCCAGTTCCGGGGGCATACCGATATCATCCCTGGTCATGCGGAAAAGTTCAGCGGCCTGTTCATAATATCCATGTGCAATTCTGTCACAAACAGCTATCAGATGTGAAAGCACTTTATCATTTTGCATTGATTATACCTCGTCCTTAAAAACCGGTTGGCACTAGCATACCAGATAAGTTGGCAGTTGCAAGCAAGATGGTTATGCTTTATTGATTGTAACTAATCAAGTAACAGCATCCCATAAAGTAGAACCGGCATCCCGCCAGGATGTCGGACAGAAGATTATCGATGTTTTTAAGTTGCAGTTTTAAACGAACAATTTATCAAAAGGTTGTCAGACTAGATGCTGATAGTTATCGAAGCTCCTGGAAAACTTAAGAAAATCAGAGAATATACCGGTAACAGGGTATTTGCCACTGTCGGTCATTACCGTGATCTTCCGGACAAAGATCTGGGGGTTGATCTTGACAGGCTTGAACCAATCTTTGTTCCTAAAGAAGCTCGCCCGGATCTGATAAAGAATCTGGTTCAACAGGCTAAAGATGATGATGTTATAATAGCTTCAGACCCGGACCGTGAAGGGTATGCAATCGGAATGATGGTATGGCAGGATATCAAAGATGTGGCCAGATCAGTCAAAAGGGCTGAATTTCGAGAGATCACATCAAAAGCAGTTAAAGAGGCCATCTCAAAGGCAGTACAGATGGATAAAACCAACCAGAAACTTTATGATGCCTTCCTGGGAAGAAGGGTCGGGGACAGATTGATCGGCTACATGCTCTCCCCGGTAGCCGCCAGACAGCTTGGCAAAGAAAAAACCCCGTGGTCTGTGGGCCGCGTCCAGTCTCCGGCAATCAGACTTGTGGTTGAACGGGAAAGGGAGATAGCCGCCTTTGTACCGGGTAAATATTACCTTGTGGGGATTGAATCTGAAAAACATGGACGTAAGTTTAAGGCATGGCATCAAAAGGGTAAAATCAAGGAGAAAACAGAAGCAGAAGAGCTGATCACCAGATTAAGCAATAGCAGGACAGCAAAGGTGCTGGCTGTTGAACATAAAAACCGTCAGGAAATGCCAAAACCACCTTTTGAGACCGCATCCCTGCAAATGGCTGCCTCCAGCCAACTGTCCATTGCGCCCGAGCATTGCATGAAACTGGCTCAGGATCTCTATTCCGCAGGGTTAATCAGCTATCACCGCACGGACTCAGTCAGGATAGCGCCAGACTTTATTGAGGAATTACGCAAACGTATCGGCACAGACTTTGGCACAGACTACCTCCCTCCGGTTCCGAATGAACACAAGTCAAAGGATTCACAGGCTGATGCTCACGAGGGTATCAGACCCACAAAGGTGCATACTATTGCAGAATCTGCTGCAATAGTTGCCAGAGAGTCATTAACAGCAGAACACACAAAACTGTATGAACTGATTGCCAAACGCACCATGGCATCCCAGATGGCGCAGGCCGTATTTGCCACAACAATGGCAATCCTTGAATGTTCCGGTGAAAGATTCAAGGCGAACGGGCGTGTGATGCTTTTTGACGGATTCAGGAAGTTGTGGGCTGCTGAAGATGAAAACTCTGACACCCCCACAAAAGAAGACGGACAAGAAGGTGATCAAAGGATGCCGGATCTGCAGGTTAACGATATTTTGAACAAGCTAAGGGATTTATTGGAAGAAAAAACCACAAAGGCACCACCGCGCTATACCGAAGCCTCCCTTGTTGACAAGCTTAAAAAACTAGGCATAGGCAGACCTTCAACATATGCTGCAATTATGAAAGGTATAACCCAGCGTCAGTATGTCCTTATAAAATCCAGAAAACTTCATGCAACCCAAAGGGGTGAACGCCTTTTACAGTGGCTTGAAAAAAACACCCCCTGGCTGATAGACTATGAGGCAACAAAAAAGATGGAGGAGTATCTGGACAGGATTGAAGCAGGGGATATCAAGGTACACTGGAAAAAACTTGCAGAACGGATATTGTACAGAGTCGGACAGGCTGGCGGCTCAATCGTTAAATCAAAAGAATCATCTGTACCCGGGCTTAGTGAAAAGCAGCTTGCCGTGATAGAAAGGTACGGTGAAGAAGTTGTAAAGAAGGCAGTTGAAGAGCGAGATATCCTGCTATGTAAAAAATGGCTGGATGAACATTTTGCAAAGAGGCAGTCCCAAAAATAAGTATACGTTTAACCTTAACTGTCGTGTCTCTTTCAAAAGTTCCGAATTGTGTCATTCCGGCAGGCTTTAAGCCGGAATATACTGCACAACGGCATGAAATTGCCGTTTGCATTGTCGCTGTAGGTCGGGTTAGCAGTTTCATCGTGTAACCCGGCAGCCTTTTCCTCCCTTGAGCATTGTCATGTCAGGTTACGGCATGCACACGCCTAACCCAACCTACGATTAGCTCAACTTTTAACTTTTTGCAGTATAGCGTGAGTTTTGAGGGATAAAACAATGGCAAAAAACACAAATTCAAACAGTCATAAACAGGGTTTGAATCTACTTATTTGCACCCCTGTTTTTACAAAAGTTTACTTCCAAATCGTGCGCAATTACTGCCAAACCATTTTTTTACGCGACAAAGTCTAAAGCTGGTACCATTCATAACAAAAAAGGCTTGACCGATTATCGGTGAAGCCTTTGATTTATTTGGTTGCGGGGAGAGGATTTGAACCTCTGACCTTCGGGTTATGAGCCCGACGAGCTACCAGACTGCTCCACCCCGCGTTAATTTGAAGACATTAGATATCATTTTAGATAACCAGTAGTCAATAAAAATTTACCATAAGAAAAAATAAAATTTCGACATTGCAATGTTCTACAGAATAATTGCCTAAAAAACTTGACATACTTGATAATTTAGATGTAGGAATAGACTTTCCTGCACGGGCCTATAGCTCAGTTGGCTAGAGCCACCGGCTCATAACCGGTTGGTCCCAGGTTCGAGTCCTGGTGGGCCCACCAAATCAAACCCATGTAGAGGTTCAGACCGGATGCGGTCAGACAGTTACAGTTTAAGAGTGACTAATCTCAGAAAGAGTGCATCTTACAAGGATGCGCTCTTTTCATTTGTAAGGTATAATGTATCCTAAATTATCAGACATTATTGGAATTATTAATAAAAAATTTCCATTTAGACTTTCTGAAGAATGGGACAACTCAGGATTGCAGTTAGGTGAGCCTGCTGCTGAAATACGCAAGATTATGGTAGCTCTGGATCCATTACCTTCTGTAATTGATGAGGCGATATCACTTGATTGTCAACTACTTGTAACCCACCATCCACTCATCTTCAAACCTCTTTACAAAATAACCGGCCTGAATACCACCGGCATGATTATCATTAAAGCTGTTCGCAACGGGTTAGCCTTGCTGGCGATGCATACAAACTATGATATTGCAGATGATGGCCTTAACGACTTGCTGGCGAACAGAATTGGTCTTACCCGAACTTCTCCACTAAAGGTTAACAAACAGGCTGATCTTGCCAAGCTTGTAGTTTATGTACCGGCTGATCACCTTGATGATGTACGAACGGCAATGTTTCCATTTGCTCAATCATCAGATAACTACCAGAATTGCTCATTTGCATCTCCGGGAGAGGGGACTTTTTTGCCCCTTGCCGGTGCTATTCCAGCCATAGGTACAGTGGGGAGGCTTGAAACGGTTGCTGAGCAGAGGCTTGAACTTCTTATACACAGGGATAAACTGCCCAATGCTATCAAGCGTCTGCTAAAGGTGCATCCATATCAGGAGCCTGCCTTTGACTGCTACCCTCTGCTGCAAGAATCAAATTCAACAGGATTAGGCAGAATAGGAAATCTTGAAGTTCCAGCAGTGTTGAAAGATATTGCCTTGACTATTGGAAGGAAGTTAGGCGTCCCGTCACTAAGACTTACAGGAGATCCTTCGCGCATTGTACAAAAGATAGCGCTTTGCAGCGGTAGCGGCGCTTCTTTGCTGCATGAGGCTGTTCATGCTGGTGCAGATATGTTGCTTACAGGAGATATCAAATACCACGAGGCAAGAGAAGCAGAAGCTATGAATATAGCGCTTCTGGATGCCGGACACTTTTATACCGAGCGTCTGATGGTGGATGCTGTTATGCTTTTTCTGCATGATGCAATTAAGGCAACAGGCCACAACACAGAACTGTTTGGTGCAACGACGGAACATGACCCTTTTTTAAACGTCGCAGTTACGTAACCCAGGTGAGGAGCCGGATGTGAAAAAGAAACTGGATTTACTGGAAGAATTGCAAAACATTGATTACAGCATAGATGAAAAAAGGGCAGAGCAGGCAGTTTTTCAGGCTGATATTGCAGAGCTTGAAAAATCACTCGATAGCATAAATACAGGCTTGGCTGATCAACAGGCAGAACTGGCAAGGCTAATGTCTGAAAAGAATGCAATTGAGGCAACGCTTCATACCGAGCTTGAAAACATCAAACGTTCTGAAACCAACATGAAAGAGATTCGCACAAACAAAGAGTTTCAGGCTGTTGGACGCGAGATTACTGCTGCTCGCAAACAGGTAACGGAGCTGGAAGATCAACTGCTTCAGATAACTGTTCGCAGTGATGAAATTCAGGCTTTAATAGACAAAAGCCAGGCAGAACTTGATGACCTTAGTGAGAGCGTTTCAAGCAACAAGAAAGAGAAACTGGATGATATTGCGTCATTGCAGGAATTCATTGACACCGTTGTTGTCAAACGTGAACAGATAATCAAGACGCTTTCAGGTAATCTGGTCAGGCGTTATAACCAGCTTCGTGAACAGCGAAGGGGTCAGGCCGTTGCAATTGCACGTGACGGTTCATGCATGGGTTGTAACATGCAACTGCCACCCCAGTTGTATAATACTTTGTTTAAGGGGGATGACATGTATTTTTGCCCTCACTGCCAAAGGATACTGATACTGAAGCCTGAAAATCCTTCAGTTGGATAAGGAAGGTTTGGTTGGAGCAGGCCAGATGATCGCTGTCTGACAGATGTCAGAGGGAGGAAAGTCCGGGCTCCGCAGGGTATGGTGCTGGGTAATCACCAGCGGGGGCAACCCCAGGGAAAGTGCCACAGAGAGAAGTCCGCCCGTCAAGGCGGGTAAGGGTGAAAGGGTGAGGTAAGAGCTCACCGG
>DYNH01000093.1 GCA_020721175.1 Trichlorobacter lovleyi
TATTAATATTCAGACCGTTATTCAAAAAACAACATGTGCGAAAGTTGAGTTAGTTATTAAAGACTATATCTTGTTTGACACATTAGGTGCAAGCCAGAAAGTTCAAAGACAACGACAAAGTAGCAAAACGAGGAGTCGATTTATAATGGCTCTCTTCGGTTTTGGTAGTTTCAAACCTAAAAACGGCACTTATTGACTGCAAAGACGCACAGGTCGCCAAGAAATCGTATACTTATAAAAATAATTACACGAACCGACATATTATTCCAGCTTCACTCCGTTTAAAAATGCCATCGTGAATTGCCTGGCTCAGACCCAGACTAAATCCGCACTCAAGTCATTGCTGGCATTGAAATTTCAGATGTTCGATAAAACGCAAGTTTTAGCAGTGTGAGGTATAATTACACCAAATCCTGATAAATACTGATAAATACAGAAATACTTTGACAAAATCTCTATATGTTAAGTATTATGTTGAATCTTTTTAACAGATAGGACAGGCATGCAGGCTGCGTTAGAGCTGATTGGTGATGATCTCCGGCAGGTTGAAGAACAGTTCAGAAAAGATCTTGAATCTGAAGTTCCACTGATCCGTAAAGTGGGTGAATATGTTCTTGCCAGCGGCGGCAAACGCATACGTCCTGCAATGCTACTTCTTACCGCACGTTTATGTAATTACTCTGGAAATCAGGCTATTCCCCTCGCAAGCGTGGTTGAATTTATTCATACAGCAACCCTGCTGCATGATGATGTAGTGGACAGCGCCACTCTCCGTCGCGGACTTGCCTCTGCCAATACATTATGGGGTAACGAAGCGTCAGTTTTGATAGGGGATTTTCTTTTTTCAAAATCATTTTCATTGATGGTTGCAGCAGGCAGTCTTGATATTTTAAGAGTTATGTCGCTGGCAACAACTGTTATCGCTGAAGGTGAAGTAATGCAATTGCTCTACACTGGCGAAGTTGGGTTAAGCGAGGAGCAGTACATTGATGTTGTCAGAGCAAAGACAGCGGTGTTGCTTTCGGCTGCCTGCCAGTGTGGCGCTATATTGGGAGGGGTTTCAACTGAACAGGAAAAGGCTTTGGCTGACTTTGGAATGCAACTTGGCATAGCTTTTCAACTGATGGATGATCTCCTTGATTACACTGCCTCTGAAGCTGCATTTGGAAAAAGCATAGGTCATGATCTTGAAGAAGGCAAGCTGACCTTACCGTTAATCCATACCCTGCGCTGCTGTAATGAAAATGAGCGGGCTAAAGTTACAAAAATTGTTGTTAAAGATGAACTGTTTCCTGAAGATTTCAGATATGTTACCAGTCTTGTTGAACAGTACGGCGGTATAGAATATACCGTTGAAAAAGCCCGCTACTGTGTCAAAAACTGTACGGGACATCTCGCCTGTTTTCCTTCCAGTGTCATTAAAGATGCCCTTCTGGAACTGGCTGAATATGTAGTTACTCGCAACCGTTGAATGAATCTAATAGAAATTGATTCCTTTCTTGAGCAAATTCCCTTTAATTTATGGATGTCAGGAGGTCTAACATAATGAAAAAACTGTTTATACTTTTGTGCTGTGTCGTTGCCTTTACAGCAGGTTGCAATAAGGACAAGGCAGGAGCGCCTGTAAAGGCTGCTTCAGAAAAGAGCCCGGCTCCAGAGATTAGTGTTGTTTCTCTTGATAATCAGCAGTTAACCCTTGCAGCACTTAAAGGCAAGGTTGTGTTGCTTAATTTTTGGGCTACCTGGTGTCCTCCATGTCGAGAAGAGATACCTTCCATGATTAAATTAAACAGTTTTATGACCGGTAAACCGTTTAAGATGGTCTGTGTTTCCGTTGATGAAGGTGGTAAGAAGGCAATTCAAGATTTTTTCAAAAATTCCGGTTATTCACTGCCGGCCTATATTGATCCGAGTGGACAGTCTTCTAAAGCTTACGGAATTACAGGTGTACCTGAAACCTTTGTAATCGATAAAAACGGTATAATTGTAAAGAAGGTAATTGGCGGCCTTGACTGGAACAGTCCGGAAGTCATTTCTTATATTGAAGGCTTGATGAAATAGGCCAATAATTCATGGAAACTCAGCAGATCACCTACATAGGGGCCTTTTTGGCAGGGTTGCTTTCTTTTCTTTCACCATGCGTTCTGCCACTTATTCCTTCATATATCACCTATATTACAGGGCTTTCATTCAGCGATGTTGATTCTGAACACCCTACAGATGTTGTTCGTAAAAAGACATTATTTCATTCTATTGCATTTGTAACCGGCTTTACTGTTGTATTTGTCTTGCTTGGCGCTTCTGCAACATATATAGGTTCTTTCTTGCAGCAACATATGGATCTGGTTCGCAAAATTGGTGGGATTCTGATTATTGCGTTCGGTGTTCATATCACTGGTTTAGTGCCTCTCAAGTGGCTTCTAGGCGAAAAACGTATATCCATTAATCAGAAACCTGCCGGATTCTTGGGAAGCTTTATTGTTGGACTGGCCTTTGCTGCCGGATGGACCCCCTGTATTGGCCCCATTCTTGCCTCTATACTCATGATTGCTGCAACAGAAGAAAAGGTGCTGCATGGAATAGTGCTTCTGCTGCTCTATTCAATCGGACTAGGTGTTCCATTTGTTATTTCTGCACTGGCACTGCATCGTTTTATCTCACTGTTTAATCGTTTTAAGAAGCATATTCGTCTTTTTGAAATAGTAACCGGTGCCTTCCTGGTGATTGTAGGTCTGTTAATTTACACTAACTGGTTAAGCCTGTTGTCACGCTATTTTAATCTCCTGTTTTTGAAAAGCTGATATGGTTAAGGCTCACAGTTCAAGACATTCCATCCAGTTGGCTGTATCTCAACTAATCGTTACAGAGGCTTTTTATGCAGGCATCCTAGAACTGCCGATCCGGCGTTCCTTCTCTGCCCCCGGGGCGCCTGAACATCTGATCGTTGATATGGATGGCATGTCAATTATTTTTGTTGAAGAATCAGACGTTGTAAGAACCCATCCGATACTCGAGCATCGTTTCAGTATGTTTCCAAAAGGGATTGGGCTTACCCTTCATTTCGATGTGCAGGATATTGAGGGGATCAGGGACGCTATTCTGGAAGAAGATATGGAAATTCTCTATCACCTTGAAGAAAAACCATATGGTGTCAAGGAGATGTGGTGTTTTGATCCTGATGGTTATCTGGTAGTTCTTGAGGAACCTGCTGAGCGTCGCAACAAGGCCGGTCGCTGAATCTGCTATCGGCCTTGTTAATATTGACTTTCCAGGCTACATTTTTCTTGATTCTGTCTTTTTCTTCTCGTCCCGTACCGGGGGAGTGCAACTGTTTGACATTCAGGTAGGAATTCCCATTTTAGGCAGAACGTATTTGTTTACAACAAACCAGATGACCAAAATAACGATCAGTAAAAGTATATCTTTCATGTTACCCTCCATAAGCTATATAGCACATTAGATAATACTTTGTCAGTCTTTAAATCCTGCTCAAACTTTGCGATAATAAACTGATATCGATTTTGTATGATTTTTATAACGGTGGAGTTATGGTTTAATATCCAGGATACTCACAAGTCTTTCAAACTTGAAATTAGAACATTATGCCTTTGTAATTACAACATAGTCTGTTGTAATTACTCTGAAGCTATCAATAGAGGTGCCTTTTAATGCATTTTCCATCAATTGATCCGGTTTTTCTTCGTTTGGGACCTTTGCAGTTCCGTTGGTACGGCTTAATGTATGTAATAGGTTTTCTGGTCAGTTACTTTATTATTCGTAATGAATCCAAACGCAGAAATCTGCCTATGGATAACGAAAAAGTTGCTGATCTTATCTTCTGCCTGGCATTGGGGGTTGTAGCGGGAGGTCGTATCGGATATGTACTCTTTTACGATTTAAGCGCATATCTCTCAAATCCATTAAAGATTTTTGCAATCTGGCAGGGAGGCATGTCATTTCATGGTGGTTTGATTGGGGTCTGTCTTGCGGCAATCTGGTATGCGCGTCATTATAAAATTGAATTTCTGCAACTTGGGGATCTTGCAGCCCTGGCAACACCTGTAGGTCTGGGGTTTGGAAGAATTGGAAATTTTATAAACGGGGAATTGTACGGTCGTCCAACATCAATGACTTGGGGAATGATTTTTCCTGGTGGTGGTAATTTACCCAGACACCCATCTCAATTATATGAGGCTTTTCTTGAAGGCTTTGTACTCTTCTTTCTGGTTCGTATACTTGCTCGTAAATATCAGGCGCCAGGCACAGCCATGGCCGCTTTTCTCTGTGGTTATGGGCTGTTCAGGTTTTTTGTTGAGCTGTTTCGTCAGCCTGACAGCCAATTAGGGGTTTATTTGAATTTTTTTTCTATGGGCCAACTGTTAAGTTTGCCTGTTTTTCTTATTGGAGGATTTCTTCTGTTTTGGCTAAACCGCATTAAACCGGAATCGTCCCCAAAAAAACCTTCGCAACCTATTCAAGACCATCGTCCCGGTAAGAGAAATCAACATTCTTCCGGCTAACTTGGGCAGCCGACAAGGTCAAACGGCTTGTAACGGTTCAGCGTGATACGGAAAGATTCTGTTTGTGGTTTGACAAGGTTCTGGACAATAGCGCAAATTCATCAATTGTCAGTGTTTCTCCTCTACGCCTTCCATCTATGGAGCAGCTTGCAAGAAGATTCTCCATATTATATGATTCAGCCAGTGAAGAGTTTTTGAAGCAGTTTCGCAATGTCTTTCGTCTCATTGAAAAGGCCGATCTGACCAGGGTTTCAAATATCTGCTGTTCACCTGTATCAACCCGCGATTCCTTAAGTGGTATCAAACTTATAACAACTGAATCAACTTTTGGTTGTGGAAAAAAACAGCCAGATGAAACTGAAAACTCAAGCCTTACATCAAACCATTGCCTGAAAAGTATGGTCAATACACCATATTGACTGCAATCAGGGGGGGCAACCAGCCGCTCACCTACTTCTTTTTGCAGCATCACAACCAGTTTTATCAAACGGCGATATTCTTTAAGAAACATGAAGAGTACCGGAGTTGAGATGTTGTAAGGAAGGTTGGCTACTACCTTGAAACGATTTTCCTCCATCTGTTTATCAAAATCAAATTTTAAAATATCCTGTTGATGGATTACAACATGTTCTTCTGATGCAAATCTGGTGCGAAGCATTGCGGCCAGATCCCTATCAAACTCAACTGCCACCAGACAACCGGCCCTTTGTGCCAAAAGGCAAGTCAGGGCTCCCCTGCCAGGTCCCACTTCTAATACTGTATCAGTCTTTTCAATCTGTGCAGCCAGTATAATTTTTTTGATAATGTTGTTATCGGTAAGAAAATTCTGCCCAAGTGATTTGCGTGGGTGTGGAAAATGACTATTCACAGGAAAATCCACGGTTTTCTACGGTATCAAGTGGCCAGGTGGCAACTGCGTCAATACCTAGTCCATTGTTACAGCCTGCTGACAGATAGGCATCCCCGGCTACCGCCAGCATGGCAGCATTATCTCCGCAAAGCTTTGGTGAAGGTATTTGCAGTGCTATCCCCATCTGTCTGGCCATCTTCCCGGCCGCTGAACGGAGTCCGCTGTTGCATGCCACACCACCACCTATAACCAATCGGTTCAACCCCTCCTGCTTCATGGCGGTAACGGTTTTTTTGATCAGCACATCACAGACTGCTGCCTGAAATGATGCACATACATCGTTTAATTCTGAACCTTCAGGCAGGTGGGATTGTTTTTTCAGATGGGTCAGAACAGCGGTTTTAAGGCCACTGAAACTAAAATTAAGAGATCCGTCATGCAGGAGCGGACGGGGGAATTTAAATGCCTCAGGGTTACCGTCTTGAGCCAGTCTGTCAATCATGGCACCACCTGGATAACCAAGCCCCAACAATGTGGCCGTCTTGTCAAAGGCCTCACCAGCGGCATCGTCAATTGTTCTTCCTAATGTTCGATAGTATCCATAGCCGTCAACACGGTAAAGATGGCTGTGTCCGCCTGATATCACCAGAGCCAGAAAAGGAAATTCCAGTGGCTGTTCCAGAAAACCTGCCAGAAGATGCCCTTCAACATGATGGATACCAACCAGTGGAATGTCACAGGCAAGAGAAAGGGACTTTGCCATTGATATTCCCACAAGTAGTGCTCCCATCAAGCCTGGCCCACGTGTTACAGCAATACCTTCTATCTCTGACAGATTAACATTAGCCTTATCAATGGCCTGTCGGATAACAGGGGTAATCATTTCCAAATGCTTGCGAGAGGCTATCTCTGGCACGACTCCGCCGTATTCTGCGTGGATGGCAACCTGTGAGGATACTATGTTTGAGAGGATACAGCGACCATCACTAACAACAGCGGCGGCTGTTTCATCACATGATGTTTCTATTGAGAGTAATAACATTACAGTAAATTGGCTGCCAGTTCAGCCAGTTCAGACCGTTCACCCCGGGTTAGTGTGACATGGGCTGATATGCGCTCATGTTTAAAACGTTCAACCAGATATGAAAGCCCGTTACTGGATGAATCAACATATGGATTGTCAATTTGGTAAGGATCACCGGTAAGTATGATTTTGGTGCCCTCACCGGCTCTTGTGACAATGGTCTTTATCTCATGCGGGGTTAAATTCTGGGCTTCATCAACTATAAGATACTGGTTGGGTATTGAACGTCCACGGATATAGGTGAGAGGCTCGATATCCAGTAGTCCCATTGCCATTAACTCCTTGTATCCCTTGTTGCTATGTCGTTTGTCTACCTCATGACCTGATATCAGTAGTTCTACGTTATCAAAAATAGGCTGCATCCACGGGGTAAGTTTTTCTTCAATATCACCAGGCAGAAAACCCAGGTCCTTACCCATTGGAAATACCGGACGGGATACCAGCAGCCTGTTGTATATATTCTCCTCAGCCACCTTTTGCAGACCTGCTGCTATTGCCATCAACGTCTTGCCTGTTCCTGCCTTTCCCACCAGACTGACCAGTTTGAAGTTGTCGTCAATCAGAGCATCCAGGGCAAACTGTTGTTCACGGTTACGGGCATGGATACTCCAGACACCATCCTTTGAAATTTTATGTAATGGCACTACTCTGTCTGAAGCAGCTTCAAAACGGCATAACGCTGTGTGAGACTGGTTTGTACTATCCACCATTGTCAAATATTCGTTCGGCAGTAAACCCTGTGGTGCCTCAAGCCAGCCTTGCCCGTAAAAACGATCAATCGCATCAGGCTCAATTTCTACAACTCGAGAGCCGGAATATAACTCCTGAATATCAACCTTGTCAGATTCGTAATCCTCTGCAACAAGGCCTATTGCATCTGCCTTGATCCTCAGGTTTGTGTCTTTTGTGACAAAAATGACATGTTCATTCGGGAAACGTTCGTGAGTGGATTGCGCCACTGCCAGAATTCTGTTGTCGCCCTTGTCATCCCGAAGGTCTTTGGGCATCCGGTTAAGGGCCTGCTCTTCGCAGAGATCAACTCTCAGCAGACCACCTCCTGGCATCCTTACACCGGTTGAAAGTGAGCCTTTTTCACGCAGCATATCCAGGATGCGGGAGATGGAACGGGCATTGCGACCTGTTTCATTCATATCCTTTTTAAACCGATCTATCTCTTCAATCACTGTAATCGGAATTATTATGGTATTGTCCTCAAACTTGAAGAGTGATTGCGGATCATAAAGCAATACATTTGTGTCGAGTATGAAATATTTCATTGCATTCCTTTCGGTTTCATAGAAAAAATGGCGTTACAAAAGTAGTCTATATCCTGAATGGTGTTGAACCAGCCCGGACTCATCCTCAAGGTGCCTTCGGGGTAACTGCCGATGGTGCGGTGTGCTCGTGGAGCGCAGTGCAGACCGGACCTGACTGCAATCCCGTACTCACGATCAAGCTGAAAGGCAAGCATGGCAGCATCCAATCCATCAAATGCAAGTGAAAGCAGGCCGGAACGACGCATTGGCGTCAAGGGGCCAAACAATTTGCATCCTTCCATGGTAGCAAGCCTCTCTCTGGCGTATTCTGCAAGCTGTTTTTCGTGCCTGCCTACATTTGAAACCCCCGTTTCATAGAGAAATTTTATACCTGCTCCCAATCCTGCAATACCAGGGGTGTTGTGTGTGCCAGCCTCAAATCCTTCCGGAAAGCCTTCAGGCTGGTGATCCTGCCCGGAACTGCTGCCGGTACCGCCGGCTTTGATCGGCCTTAAGCTGATGCCTGGTGCAACTGCAAGAAAGCCGGTTCCCTGCGGACCGAGAAGACCTTTGTGACCAGGCGCAGCCAGCAGATCAATGCCAAGTCTCTGCATATCAATTTCAATCATCCCTGCCGATTGTGCGGCGTCAAGAAGCATCAATACGCCTGCTTCATTAGCAATCCTGGCTATTTCTTCAATATCCTGAACCCCTCCGGTAACATTGGAGACATGTGCTGTTGCGATCATCCTGGTGTTTGGGCGAAGTTCTCTTTTGAACTGGTCCGGATCAACCAGCCCCTCTCGAGATGCTTGCACAACAGACAGCTCAACCCCCTTTGAACCAAGCATGAAAGCAGGGCGGAACAGTGAGTTGTGCTCCATCGAACTTATAATCAGGTGATCCCCTTGCTGCAAAATGCCTAAGGTGGCCAGATTCAGGGCTTCTGTGGCGTTTCCGGCAAAGATGATCCGGGAAGAATCAGCCACATTGAAAAGCCTTGCAATAGCTTCACGTGTATCCATCAAAATGCGTGACGCATCAAGGGAGCGGCTGTGTCCACTTCTGCCTGGTGACCCACCAACCTCTCGCATGGTTTGCATAACAGCTTCATATACTGATTCAGGTTTGGGAAAGCTGGTGGCTGCGTTGTCCAGATATATTGACATTTACTGTTTATCCAATTATGGCACGATTACAGGGGGGGTCTTCAAAAATGGATAATAAAGAACGGATGACGATTCATCATGCAGTTTACCCCCTGAAATTCCGTTAGAAACAAGTCTCTCATCTTTACTGCCCCACCAGTTGAGCAGTGCTGCAAAAGTTTCTGTGCCGGTATAATGTAGATTTCCCCTGTAGTTATCATTAAATGTTGAACTGGTAATGCTCCCCCGTGCATTTTTTAACAGCACTCCTACTCCCGCATTAGTCTGAAAAGAGGAACTTGTAATCCTGATTCTTACCCCGGAAAATTCCGCCCCGTTTTCACGATTTTGATGGAATTTGCAGATTAAAAGCTGACCATGACCGCCTGTAAAACTTCCCCCAATTCGATTTTGGGAAAAAAGGCTATCGGTGAAACGAAAACGGCACTGTTCAGCAATAATGCCTTCCTGGGCATTTGATATAATCTGCACACTGCTGAGAGTAAACGAAGAATGTAATGCCAGTATTCCCTGACGATTTTCGTTGATTGTACTTTCCCGTACGTCCAGCTCACTGTCAGAAAGCCTTAATCCGGTGTTACAACGGGATATTTTGCTTGTCCTCAAAAAGGCCTCTGAATCATATAAGGCTATTCCTGCAAGAGAATTGGCAACAGTGAGTCCCTGGCCTGAAAAACTGGAAAAATGGGCGGCCAGCGCGGTCTGGGCTCCTTCGATATGACAATGTTCAAAACGATTCTTTTTTTCGCTAGAGAGAAGAACTACTCCACCCCAGTCACCAGCTTCGGAATCTCTGAAGGCAGATGTAATTGTAATCGGTTTACCTGTTTTAC